>JAJYIL010000067.1 GCA_021790055.1 Bacteroidota bacterium | reverse complement strand
TTTTCGGGCTTGATTGAACCCTCATCGCATTTACCGGGAATAACCAGATGACCAAGAAGTTGATCTGTTAAAACATCGATCCTGCTAAGGAAAAAGCTCGCAACTGATCTAATTTCTTTAACTGATTTTCCTTCGGCTGCACGGCGGTCAAGAGCCTTGATATAGGCATGAGCGACAGCCTCATAGCTTTGAATTGAGAACAGCAAGGTAATATTAACGTTTATTCCTTCGTACAGCATTTCTTCAATTGCTGAAACACCTTCCGGAGTGCCCGGAATTTTAATATAGCAGTTTGGTCGGTTAACTTTTTTGAAAAGCCTTCTCGCTTCGATCATTGTGCCTTCTGTATCTCGAGCAAGGTACGGCGAAACCTCGATGCTTATAAAGCCATCCACACCATCTGAATCATCAAAGACCGGTCTGAGGATATCGCAAGCATCCTGAACATCCTTTACAGTCAGTTCCTCGTAAATTTCGTGTACGCCCTTCTTCTGATTTACGAGCTGCTTTATTTGTGCATCGTAATCATTCCCCGAAGTTATAGCCTTGTTAAAGATGCTTGGATTGGAAGTTATTCCCCTAAGTCCTTGCTGAGTTACACGCTTCTTAATTTCGCCTCCCTTAATTTTACCGCGCGTCAGGTTATCAAGCCAGTAGCTTTGACCGTAATTGATGAGTTCAGTTAAAGTGTTCATTTTAATCTCCTAAAATTCTTGTTGAATGTTGTTTCGTCGAAAAAGATAAAATACCCTTCTGAAATATAGCTCAAAAAAACTGTTGAGAATACCTCACAGACATGATCTAAGTAAATTTATTAATTCACATCATGAAATCAATGCCTTTTCAAGTTATTAAGTATTACTTCCGAACCAGTTCTTTCGCCTTCGCAACTACATTCTCAGTTGTAAACCCGTAGTGCTTAAATATTTCGTTTGCCGGTGCGCTTGCCCCGAATTTATTTATTCCGATTACATCACCGTTTTCGCCAACCCATTCGCACCAGCCGAACGGTGAGCCGGCTTCAACTGCAAGCCTGGCTTTAACAGGAGGCGGTAGAACCTCATCCCTATACTTCTGTGTTTGCGCTCTGAATAATTCCCAGCTTGGCAAGCTAACTACTCTTGCGTCAATACCTTCTTCCGATAATTTTGCCTGCGCCCCGATTATTATTTGAACTTCAGAGCCGCTGGCAATAAGAATTACATCCGGCGTTTCTCCTTTTTCTCTTGAAAGGACATAAGCACCTCTAAAAACACCTTCGGCGCCGGCAGTCTTTGTTCGATCAATTATCTGGAGCTTCTGGCGTGATAGAACCAAAATTGTTGGACCATCCTTTCTTATCAATGCGGCACGCCAAGCGTAAGCAGTTTCATTTGCATCTGCAGGGCGTATTATACACATCTGGGGCATTGCCCTAAGCGAGGCAAGATGCTCTATAGGTTGATGGGTCGGTCCATCTTCGCCGAGACCGATTGAGTCGTGAGTCATTACATAAATAACCGGTAGCTTCATCAAGGCGGCAAGGCGTATTGCCGGGCGTGCATAATCGGTAAAGATAAAAAATGTTGAGGCAAAAGCGCACAGCCCGCCGTGAAGCACTATGCCTGAAGATGCCGCACACATGCCTTGCTCTCTAACTCCCCAGGCGATATTTCTATTTGAATATTGCCCTTTCTCAATATAGCTTGAAATTTTCATAATAGTGTCTGTAGAAGGAGAGAGATCGCCGCTGCCTCCCACAAGCCAGGGAATGTTTTCGGCAAATGCATTTATAACTTTGCTCGATGCCGTTCGAGTTGCCATTGGTCCGTCTGCGGGCTTAAACACCGGTAAGTTTTTATCCCATTCTTCGGGCAGTTTTGCTTTTAATGCGGCTTTAAACCGGGCTGCTAAATCAGGATATTTTTTCCCGTATGCTTCAAACATTTGATTCCATTCATCTTCCAAAGCCTTCCCGGTTTGAATCGCTTCATGCATATGCTTAAGTGCCTTTTCAGGAACAAGAAACTTTTCATCTTCGGGCCATCCGTAGAATCTTTTCGTTAGCCTCACTTCTTCCTCGCCAAGCGGTGAGCCGTGCGCTTCAGAAGTGTCCTGCTTATGCGGGCTGCCGTAACCGATATGAGTTCTAACTAAAACAAGTGATGGCTTGCCTCTTTCGCTTTTTGCGTTCGTAATAGCATCTGTAAGTACGTCAAGGTTATTAGCATTATCGCCGACATTCTGAACATGCCAGTTATAACCCTCAAAGCGCTCTGCAACATTATCCGTGTAAGCAAGCTCGGTATTGCCTTCGATGCTGATGTGGTTATCGTCGTAAATAAAAATCAATTTACCGAGACCAAGATGACCGGCTATTGAAGCGGCTTCGTTTGAAGCGCCTTCCATAAAATCGCCGTCGCTGCAGAAGACGTATGTATAATGATCAACAAAATTAAATCCGTCGCGGTTATATTTTTCAGCAAGATGAGCTTCCGCCAGTGCCATTCCAACCGAAGTCATAATTCCCTGACCAAGTGGACCGGTTGTGGTTTCAACGCCGGGAGTCAGTCCATATTCAGGATGACCCGGGGTCTTGCTTCCCCACTGCCTGAAATTTTTTATTTCATCGAGTGATAAATCATAGCCGGATAGATAAAGCATCGAGTAGAGAAGCATCGAGGCATGACCATTTGAAAGAATGAAACGGTCGCGGTTAAACCAACCGGGATTTTTAGGATTAAACTTTAAGAATCTTTTCCAGAGGACGTAAGCGACAGGCGCTAATGCCATCGGTGCGCCGGGATGACCTGCATTCGCCTTCTGCACTGCGTCCATCGCTAATGTTCTAATTGTATTTATCGTCAGCTCTTCAATCGTCATTTCATTAAGTGAAGCCATTACATCAACCTTTCAGTTCATAAGTTGTTTAAACTTACGATTGAATTAACCAAAGCTGTGTAACTTAAATCAAAACGGATTAGGACAAAGAATAATGGAATAGATTTAGAAACATAAATGAAAGCAGATTTATTTGCTTAGTCAAACCTACTCGTACACTATTATTACTTTGCCCCTTTATACAGAATTTCTACTAATTCTAATGAAGCCTGCTCACAATTTTCTCCGCAATAGTTTTTCCTATGCTAAGAGATGCCGTTGCAGCCGGCGAAGGTGCATTTAAGACGTTAACCAGTTTATCAGCTTCAACTATTCTGAAGTCATCTAATAATTTGCCGTCGGGTTCAAGTGCCTGTGCGCGTACTCCGGCTCCTTCCGGATGAACATCGTCATACTCAATTTCCGGTATTAATTTCTGCAGCGCCTTTACAAAGGCTGCCTTGCTGAGTGACCTGTAAAATTCGTGCATGCCCATCCGGTAATGCTTTGCCGCCATTTTCCAGAAGCCGTTGTATGAAATCATTTGAAGAACATCCCCAGACGAAAAGTCTTTATGAGAATATCCTTCACGCTTGAATGCCAGAACGGCATTCGGTCCGGCTTCAATTCCGCCATTAATCATTCTTGTGAAATGGACTCCAAGGAAAGGAAATTTCGGATCCGGCACGGGGTAAATTAAATTTTTTACGAGGTACTCTTTTTCTTTTTTTAACTTGTAATATTCACCTCGGAAGGGTACGATTTGAAGCCCAGGTTCAACTCCGCAAAGCTTCGCAATCCTATCAGACTGCAGACCGCCGCAGTTGACCAAAAACTTTGTTCTAACCTCGCCGCTGTTCGTTTGAAGAACAAGTTCGTTTCCATCATTTGCCTTCGAAAAAAAACGGCTTCCCATTTTAATCTCTCCCCCTCTTTCCAAAATTAATTTAGCATAAGTATTTGTTACCTGTATGTAATCAGTAATCCCGGTTTGCGGAACGAACAACCCGGCAATCCCGTTTGCATGCGGTTCATATTCTTTTATCTCTTCTTTCGAAAGTCTTTTCAAACCGAAAAGACCATTTGCCCTCCCTCGTCTCTCCAATTCATCGAGGGCAGTAATTTCATCGTTAGTAGTTGCTACTACAACCTTACCGCAGTGTTCATGCTTGATGTTATTCTCTTCGCAGAATTTATACATCATACCCCTGCCGGCGACGCAGTTTTCTGCCTTAAGCGAGCCCGGCTTATAATACAAGCCCGAATGAATGACGCCGCTGTTGTTACCGGTTTGATGCGCTGCAAGCTTTTCCTCAGCCTCTAAAATAACGAGAGAGAGGTTTTTAAGCTGAAGAATATTTAGCGCGGTTGATGTGCCGACAATCCCTCCGCCTATTATTGCAACCTCATAGCATTTTGATGAAGTCATTATCAGTTTTTCCGTAAGTCATGATTTTAAAAGTGATGGACAAAATTATCATTTACGAGATTGATATAAAACAAGTCTGTTAGTTTGTCAAAAATATTATCTTGAACAAGATATTTTATTTTTTTTATGTTCAGACGGAATTGATAAAACTTATTAGCCCGGAAATTTAACCCGGAGAATTGAAGCTTCATGACAATAAATAAAAGGCAGAAAGTCAGTATAACAATTGGGCTGATTATAATACTGGCTGCGGCAATAATTTGGCTTGCAGATGGAACTTATGTATTTACGCAGACAAAAGTCCTGATTGAAAAAAGAGATCCTCTATTCGGTACAACATACAAAGTGTGGCAAAATAAATTTATCTGGGGGCTTGACCTTACATTGGTAGTTACTGCCGTTAGCATAATTCTTTCAGGCTTGTTCTTCTTCATTTTTAAAAACAAAAGAAAGAGTATAAATGAAATCAATAATTAGCGCTTTAATCTTCTTAATGCTTTCGGCAGCAACAACAAATCCCCAGGGCTTTGATGTGAAGGCAAAGGGAGTTCAAACATTTTCTTTTAAAGATGATAAGGGAAGAAACCAGGCAACCTTTACAAGCAAAACTCCCTTTGATGAAGTTGACGGCTTAACAACTGAAATAAGCGGTACCGCTTCATTTAATGTAAGCGATGTTAAAAATACTCTTCAAGGAGAAATATCCTTTCCGACTGCTTCGCTGCAAACCGGTATTACTATGAGGGACAGGGATATGAAAGCGCCCAAGTGGCTTGATGCGGAACGGTACCCAACCATATCTTTTAAAATTGTAAAAGTTACCAACGTTCAAAAGCTTGCACCTAACAAACTAAAAGTTGACGTATTAGGTGACTTTTCATTGCACGGAGTTACAAAGGAAATCCCTGTTGAAGCGACAATGACTTACCTGGATGCAAGCTCCGCTACCGCAGCCCGCGAGCCCGGCGACCTTCTTGGAGTGACTGCAAATTTCCACATCACTCTTTCAAAGTACAATGTTCAGAATATGATACTTGGAACAAGAGTGTCTAACAATATCAGCATTGGCGTCAATATAGTCGGCACAAATAAATTCTAAAATGCTATTAAACTTTCGAACATGTTGTTCGATAATGAGTTGACAGTACTGACCGCCCGCTTAGAGGGTAAGATGCGGTTTTAGGATAGTCAAGTCTGGTTTTAAAATTGTTACCTGGAGTAAAATGAATATTATAATTCCCAAAATACTTAATAACATGGTTTAACTTCAATTTACAAAAAAGGGTTAGGCATGCTTTCATCAATAAAAAAAATATCGAGCAAATATTTATTCCCCGCAGGGCTTTTAATTACTCTTATTTTCATCTCCATCGAGATTAACGGATATATAGAACTAACCGGAGCCTCGGACACAAATTCCATTTCCGGGGCAAAAGATATTCTGACTTATGGAGTTTTCGGCTCTGCGATCTTGATTGTAATGTTAGTTGCATATTTTTACCTAATGTTCTATAAGCCTATAAACTCACTTTCAAAGAAGCTAAAAGAGATTTCAGAAAATGATTTTGCATCCATCTCAACTGCCTTAACAGAAATGGCTCAGGGAAATTTAACGACTAATATAAAGCTTGAAACAGGTTTAATAAATACTTTGAAGAACGGGAAAGTCGGCGAGATGACAAACCGTCTCAATTCAATTATTGAAAGCCTTAACGACGCAAGCAGGGAATTTAATTCTGCGACAGATAAGCCGTGCCAGCGGCTTTTCTATGTCGGCGCAGATTCTTACATAGAAGGGAGAACATGCGGCGAAGCTATGGGAAGAATGTTGAACGGGAAAGGCAAAGTTGCAGTCGTACTGGAAAGCTTTAACATTATTGCACATGAGTTAAGAAGGAAAGGATTTCAAAATGCCTTAAGAGAAAAATTTCCTTCTGTTCAGATTATTCAAACCGTTGAAACATTCTTAAACGCGGATAAAAGCTATAATGAAACTTCGGCTCTTCTAAAAAGACATCCCGATCTTGACGGCATTTACGTTACGCACGGAGGCAGTGTAGTTGGCAAGGCAGTTTATGATTCCGGTAAGCAAGGTAAGCTAAAAGTTGTTTGCCATGACCTGGCTGACGAAACCATGAATTTTGTAAGCAAAGGAGTCATCAATGCAACACTTTCGCAGGATGTCTTCGCACAGGGACATGACCCGGTAATTCATCTTTTTAATCATATCGCAGCCAAATGGAATCCCGTTCAACCAAGGCTGTTGACAAATATTGAATTGGTTACGCTTGATAATTACGCCAATTACTGGCAGGCAGGTAAAGGAATAATTGAAACTGCCGAAATTGCTTCAAGAAGACCCAAGCCGCTTCAAAAACATAACAGGCAAGTTAAGATTGCCGTACTTGGAAGAGAAGGAGATAAATTTTGGAATGCTTTTAAGTCCGGCGTAGATGCAGCGGCGTTGGAACTACGCGCGTTTAATGCAACAGTAGATTGGATAATCCCGGAGGGCTCGCACAAGAACGATATAATTGATATTACGGCACAGTATTACGGACCGGCAATTGAAAAGTGCATCGAGGAAAAATACGATGCAATAAGCACCGGTATATTTGACAAGCAGCTGATTCCGTACATAAACAAAGCTGTTGAGAAAGGAATAGTCGTCGCTACGTTTAACAGCGAACCGAGAAACTTACGCGGCATATTTGCAACCATGATCAGCCGCGCTAAGATGCTGCTTAGCTTAAGCCACAAGCTTGCAGAGCTTGCTCAAATGTCCGTTGATGCATCGAATTACAACTCAAGCGCAGTTGAACAGATGGTTAAGAGCTTAAATGAAGAAGCTTCTTCAGTAGAAACAGCGAGTACAAATATGTCGCAAATTGCCTCATCTATTGAAAACATAGCAAGGGACTCTCAAGACCAGAAAAAAGCGGCGGAAATGGTCTCTTCATCCGCGGTAGATATTTCGCACGCCGTAAAGTCTGCAAATGAAAATGCAAATAATGTTGTAAAAGCCTCATCAGATTCAATCGACATTGCTAAGCTTGGCGTACAAACGGTTAAGCAGAATCTTGAACAGATGAAAAGGATTGAGGAAACGGTCGGTCGCTTCGCATCGCAAATTGAAGCTATGGCAAAGCAGTCGGAACAAATTGAAGAAATAATCGAGACCATAGAAGAAATTGCAGAACAGACAAACCTGCTTGCCCTAAACGCAGCAATAGAGGCTGCAAGGGCAGGCGAGTACGGCAGAGGCTTCGCTGTTGTAGCAGATGAAGTAAGAAGCCTGGCTGAACGCTCTGCAAATGCGACCAAGCAGACGTCGAGCTTAATCAATAAAGTGCAGAAAGATATTTCCGAGGCAGGCGGCTCAATAAAATTAATAGTAGAGAAAGTAAAAGAAGGCGCAGATACCGCAAACAAATCAGGCGATGTAATTGACAAGCTGCTTTCTTCATCCCAGAATGTAAGCCATCAAATAAATGAGATGGCGCATGCAAACAATGATGTTGCAAGCATAATGGCGGGGCTGCTGGAGTCGATCGAAAAGATTTCTTCGGTAATTGAGCAGAATATGAGTGCCACCGAGCAGTTGAGCTCCGGTGTTGTTCAAACAGTTGAAATGATAAATAATGTTGCGGTAATCAGCAGGCAGAATGCTGCAACAATAAATGATATTTCGGAAAAGACAGACAAAGCAAGCAACGATGCAAAGGAAGTTGATTTAGTCGCAGCAGGTCTTGCAGAGATGGCAGACGAACTGCAGGCAGCGACCGCGCAATTCAAAATAGAATCCGAAGACTTCAGGCTTAATTGATCGCTATCAGATTTCTCTTGACTTAAAAGAATATTCAAAATAAATTTGAACCGGGAATAGAGGGCAGCTACTCCGGTAAAATTATTTTAAATAAAAAGTTAAGAGGGATCGCATGAAATCTTTAAGTTTTTTTATATTTCTTTTCTTTGCCGTGTTGCTCTTCTCTATTGACACACCCGCGCAGGATAATTCCAAATCTCCAGTCGATGACATCAACATCCAATACCAGAAATTTGTTTTGGACAATGGTCTCACGGTTATTATTCATGAAGACCACAAAGCACCGGTTGCTGCTTTGAATATTTGGTATCATGTCGGCTCGAAAAATGAGAAACCGGGTAAAACCGGCTTCGCACATTTGTTCGAGCATTTAATGTTTACAGGAAGCGAAAACTTCAAGGATAATTATTTTCAGGCTATGGAAAGGATAGGCGCTACCGATTTGAACGGCACTACCAGCAGTGACCGTACAAATTATTTTGAAAATGTTCCGACATCGGCATTTGATATTGCGCTTTGGATGGAATCAGACAGGATGGGGCATCTTCTCGGTTCTGTTGATCAAGCACGGTTAGACCAGCAGCGCGGAGTTGTTCAAAATGAAAAGAGACAGGGCGAAGACCAGCCTTACGGCATAACCGATGAGCTTATTACAAAAAGTACTTACCCTGCCGGACATCCCTATTCATGGACTGTAATCGGTTCCATGGAAGATCTATCTGCAGCTTCTCTTGATGATGTTAAAGAATGGTTCAAAACTTATTACGGTCCATCAAACGTAGTTCTTGTTGTTGCCGGCGATGTTAATACTCAAGATGCTCTTGAGAAAGTGAAAAAATATTTTGGCGATATTCCGGCAGGTCCTCCTACTTCAAAACAGAAAACTTGGATTGCAAAAAGAACCGGCAGCCAGCAACAAGTTGTACAAGACCGTGTTCCGCAGCCGAGAATTTTTAAAGTATGGAATGTTCCTGAATGGGGGTCCAAGGAATCAACACAGCTCGATTTGTTGTCTTCTATTTTAACTTCAGGCAAAACTTCGCGATTGTATAAAAGATTAGTTTATGATGAACAAGTTGCAACGCGAGTATCTTCATACATAGATGACAGAGAAATCGGCGGGCAGTTCTATATAGATGTTATGCTGAAGCCGGGGCAGGACGTAAACAAGATAAGCAAAGAGATTGATGAGGACATTGCAAAAATTTTGCAGTCAGGTCCAACAGAGAAGGAGCTTGAGAAAGCCAAGACCGAATACTTTGCAAACTTCATCCGCGGAATTGAACGCATCGGAGGATTCGGAGGCAAATCCGACATTCTTGCAAGAAGCATGACGTACAAAGGCAACCCGGATTATTATAAAGTTGTTCTTTCTCAAGTGAAGGACGCAACTGTTGAAGACATTCAGAACACTGCAAAGGATTGGCTCTCGGATGGAGTATATGAACTGGATGTACTGCCGTTCGCAACTTATTCCGTAACCGGCACTGATGCAGATAGAACGCATATTCCTAATGAAGAAACTGCACCTGAAGTCAAGTTCCCTGACATCCGGCAATTTCAGCTTTCAAACGGTCTCAAAGTTTTGCTGGCAGAAAGACATTCGATTCCCGTTGTTAACTGCAGACTAATTGTTGATGCCGGTTATGCCGCGGATCAGAATTCAATTCCCGGTACTGCAAAGCTTGCTATGGGAATGATCGACGAAGGAACGAAGAACAGGACCGCTTTGCAGATAAGCGATGATCTGAACAGCTTAGGTGCATGGCTTAGCGCTTATTCAAGTCTTGACAATTCTGTAGTTTCCTTATCAGCTTTAAAATCAAATCTTGATGCGTCATTGGATATTTTTAGCGATGTAATATTAAATCCGACTTTCCCTGAAGACGATCTTTCAAGATTAAAGAAGCAGCAGATAGTCGACATCCAACAAGAAAAAGCTACGCCAATTTTAATGGCTATTAGAGTGCTTCCGGGTTTGCTGTATGGCAGCAATCATGCATACGGCAATCCGCTTACCGGCTCCGGATTTGAGAACGGAGTTGCTAAAATTTCGCGTGAAGATTTGACGAAGTTTTACAATGCCTGGTTCAAGCCTAATAATGCAACATTAGTTGTTGTCGGCGATATAACTGAAAATGAAATTAAGCCTAAGCTTGAGAAATTATTTAACAATTGGAAGCCCGGTGAACTTTCCAAAAAGGAAATCGGCAAAGTTGAGCAGAGCAGCAAGCCGCGCGTTTACATTTTGGACCGCCCGGGTTCGGCTCAATCGGTGGTAATTGCAGGTGATCTTGCCGTACCTAAAAACAATCCGGATGAGGTTGCA
>JAJYIL010000066.1 GCA_021790055.1 Bacteroidota bacterium | reverse complement strand
AACATTGAAAACCATTGAGGATTGAAATGAAATTATCGAATAGTATGACATTATTTTTAGTAATGCTATTTGTGGTATCAACAAACATTACTCCACAAAATTTAATTAAAAATGTTAACCCATTCATCGGAACAGCTTTTCATGGGCATACATTTCCAGGAGCAACTTTACCTTTCGGAATGGTTCAGCTTAGCCCGGATAACGGTACTTCGGGCTGGGACTGGTGTTCCGGTTATAATTATTCCGACAGTGTAATCATCGGATTCAGCCATACTCATTTAAGCGGAACCGGCATCGGCGACCTTTGCGATATTCTTTTTATGCCTGCAGTTTTATCGATCAATTCGGATGCAGACAGTACAAAGCTGATAAACCTTCATTCAAGTTTTTCGCATAAGAATGAAACTGCAATCCCCGGATACTACTCCGTTTTGCTTGATACTTATAATATAAAAGTTGAATTAACGACAACTAAAAGAGCGGGATTTCAGAGATATACTTTTCCCAAAACAAAAGATGCTGTTGTTGTTTTAAACTTAGGTCATAGTTTAAATTCTGACAAAACAACAGGTACTTATATAAAGATAATCAATAACCACACAATTGCTGGTTACAGATTTTCAACTGGCTGGGCGAAAGATCAAAGAGTTTATTTTGCAGCCAAATTTTCGAAACCTTTTACTTCTTATTTCTTAAGACTCCATAATAAACTTAACAGTAAAGAAAAAGAAGCTAAAGGAATAATGCTTGAAGGTATTTTTAAATTTAATACGGAAAAGAATAATGAGTTGCTGGTTAAGGTTGGAATATCTTCTGCAAATATTAAAGGAGCCGAAGATAATTTGGCTGAAGAAATCCCCGGATGGAATTTCGATAAGATAATAAATGATGCGGCAAATTCATGGCAAAAGGAATTAAGCACAATTAAAATTACGTCAAGTTCAAATTCTCTCAAAAGAATTTTTTATACAGCACTTTATCATACAATGATGGCTCCCAATCTTTTTAGCGATGTTGACGGAAATTTTAAAGGAGCGGATGGCAAGGTGCATCTTTCAAAAGGATACAATCAAATGACGGTGTTTTCTTTGTGGGATACCTTCCGCGCCGAGCATCCTTTGTTTACAATTATTGAAAGAGATAGAATAAACGATTTTGTGAAATCGATGCTTGCACATTATGAAGAGACCGGGCTACTGCCAGTGTGGGAGTTGGAAGGAAACGAAACAAACACAATGATCGGCTACCATGCCGTACCAGTAATTGCCGATGCAATATTGAAAGGCTTTCACGGCTTCGATATTCAAGAAGCCTACAAAGCAATGAAGGCAAGCGCAATGCAGGATAATTTCGGAATTAATTATTTTAATAAATTAGGATACGTCCCCGCCGATAAAATTGATGAATCTGTTTCCAGAACTCTTGAGTATTGTTACGATGATTGGTGCATTGCGCAGATTGCAAAACTTCTTCATAAAGAAAATGATTATACTTATTTTATGAAAAGAGCGGGTAACTATAAAAACCTTTTTGATAAATCTACCGGATATATGAGAGGTAAATATGCTGATGGTAAACGGAGAGTGCCTTTCAGTCCTGGATTTACAGGTGAAAAGAACCCGGATTATACGGAGGGCGATGCATGGCAATGGACGTGGTTTGTTCCTCAAGATGTTGCTGGCTTAATTAAACTGATGGGCGGACAACAAAACTTTACTCAAAAGTTAGATTCATTATTTGAGCAGTCTTCAGAAGTAAATTCCGAAACGGCTCCGCCTGATGTTTCCGGTATGATCGGGCAGTATGCGCAGGGCGACGAGCCGAGCCATCATATCGCTTATCTTTATGATTATGCTGGCAAGCCCTGGAAAACGCAGGCAGTTGTAAGAGAGATTTGCGAAACTCTTTATACTGATTCTACCGATGGGTTATGCGGCAACGATGATTGCGGACAGATGTCGGCATGGTACGTATTCAGTGCGATGGGATTTTATCCGGTTAACCCCGTCGATGGAATTTACGCTATCGGCAGCCCGATGCTTAATAAAGTTTCCATAGATGTCGGGCACAATAGACACTTTACGGTAATTGCGAATAATGTTTCCAAAGAAAACAAGTATATCCAATCGGCAGAGTTGAACGGCAAGCCGCTTAATTTAACTTATATTACTCAAAGAGAAATAATGAACGGCGGAACGCTGGTCTTTAATATGGGCGATAAGCCTAATAAAAAATGGGGTGCAAGTGAAGATGACGCGCCACCTTCCATGAGCGAAAGGTAATTCAATTTAACAACGATGAGGTTATATGAAAAATAAAGATGAAGAAAATTTTTATAATATAAATTCTTCAAGGCGGGATTTTATAAAGAAGGTTAGCACCACTGCCGCAGGAATATTGGTTGCGCCATATCTAAAACCTTCGGGAGTTTTTGGTTATGACCACAAACAAGCTTCTTCTTTTTTAGCTACTGTGGCAATTACCGATACGACTAATACACCAGCCGACATTTATACTTATGATGATGCAAACGGCGGGACTAAACAAAAAGTGAATTACCTTCTCGATCTGCTCGATCAGAATCAATCCGGTAAAGTTTCAGCCTTGTTCAGCAAGGGTAAGAAAGTAGCGATAAAAATAAATCTGACCGGCGGTTCCGGTAATGCTGCCAGTTTCAAACCGAATAAGAATGCACAGTATCCGGACTTTACAATTAGCGAGACAATGTGGACCCATCCTGCTGTACTGCAAGCTGTTGGTCAGTTCATAATAAATGCTGGAGTAAATCCTACCGATCTTTATATTGTTGAATCTTTCTGGGATACAACTTGGCAAAACTCCGGCTCAACTGCTCCTTTTGGTTCCAACGACAGCTTTGGGTACAGCGACGTTCGGAAAGCTTTAGGATGCAACGTTGTTGATCTGAACGATACAACTGCTGCTAACATTATGGAAATCTCTACGGGGAGTAACTATTTCCACTTTTCAAAGTTTACAATGAACAAGATATTGCAGGAGGTTGATGTCTATGTCTCTATTCCTAAGCTGAAACATCATTCGACCGCGGGGCTTACTTGCTCTATTAAGAACCAGGTTGGTGCAGTACCTAAATCGTTGTATACGATACCGAATGATGATGGAGACAGGGGAGCTCTTCACCATGCTAAAAGCACTGATTCAACGTGGAACTATTTGCCCGAGTCTGTCTGCGATTTGGCTGCTGCCCGCCCTGTAAATCTTGCAGTGATTGACGGAATTAAATGTTCTACCGGCGGCGAAGGGAATTGGTGCACGAATTTTGCGCCTGCTGTAAAACATGTATTAATTGCAGGGCTTAACCCAGTCGCTACAGACAGCATCGCGGCAAACATAATGGGATTAAACTCCGAAGGAATATTCTTACCGCTGCCAGGACCTTTGGGGGTAGGAACAACTACATCTTCGATTGCAGACAATTATCTTTATCTCCTCAATCAAAAAGGTGCCGGTACAAATCAATTAAATCAAATTCAGCTCGTTGGTGATGGGACAAAGATGGTAACATCGGTACGGCAAAGCCCCACAGGTATTCAGCCTTCTGAATTCAAGTTGAGTTCGAATTTTCCGAACCCGTTCAATCCTTCAACAAAGATAGTTTTCTATTTGCCACGAACTGAATTTGTAACATTAACAATCTATGACATTACCGGTAGAGAGATTGAAACCATTATAAAAGGTAAAGTACCTGCAGGCGAACATAGACTGCAATGGAGCGCCGAGGGTCTTGCAAGCGGAGTCTACTTATGCCGGATGGAGGCACAAGGTTTTTCCGAAACGATTAAGATGGTTTACCAGAAGTAAGGAATATTGTTTTTTAAAAAAAGAAAATTTTATCATGAAAAGAAATAAATTGAAGTTACTGTGTTTTGTTTTAGCCGGTTGGGGATTTGTGCTGTCTGCCCAAGTAACCAAATCGTCCGGGTCGAACAACCTGGCGTCGTTCATCAATCCTTTCATCGGAACGTCTAATGACGGGAACACCTATCCGGGTGCAGTAGCTCCGTTTGGTTCGGTGCAGATGACTCCGAACTGGGCCGGCAATGGTTATTATTATCGGGACAAACGCATGCACGGTTTTGTGGTAAACCACATGAGCGGCGACGGCGGCGCCAATGAAGGACAGGTTCTTATTACGGCAACTACCGGACCGGTAAAAATTAATCGGACCGACACGGATTATTTATTCGATCACCAGCACGAAGCAGCTTCCGCCGGTTACTATGAAGTGCTGATGCAGCCCTGGAACATCAATGCCGAATTGACCGCCACCATTCACTGCGGTTTTGTGAAGTTCACTTTTCCTGCCGGGAAGCAAGCGAACATCCTACTGCCTTTGAGCTACGTTAACAATGCCATTATTTCAAGCCACGTTCATTACGTCGACAGCCAAACGGTCGAAGGCGATGTAGACGCCACGTCCTTCAACGGTTATCACCTCGGCATCACAGTCTATTTTGTAATGAAGTTCAGCAAGCCGTTTGCAACACACGGTACGTGGAGAGACAATATGATTCACAAAGGCAGTGATACCGCCAACCAAGACGACCGGAAAACGATTATTGGATTTTACGGGAGTTATCCGGCTTCCGATAATTCACAGGAAGTGGATGTCCGGATCGGCGTTTCATACACTGATCTGTCCGGCGCTTACACAAATCTTCAGTCCGAAATGCCGGATAATGATTTCGAGCGCTACCATCAAGAAACGGTACAGGCGTGGGACAAGGCTTTGAGCGTTATCGAGACGAAAGGCGGCACATCGGAACACAACCGGATTTTTTACACGGCGCTTTACCATTGTCTAATTGCGCCGCAGATTTTCGATGACGTGGACGGTCGCTATCGCGGCTTTGACGACAAAATTCATCAGGTTCCCAAAAGCCATGAACATTTTTACACGACATTTTCCGGCTGGGACATTTATCGCACGGAAATTCCGTTGCTGGCGCTCATCGCTCCCGAACGGGCGGAAGACATGGCGCAATCGCTCGTCGAAGAATACAAACAAATCGGATACATAGACCGCTGGTCGCAGCGTAACCAGCCTACAGCCATTATGAACGGCGACCCGAACACTATTTGCCTTGTGAATATCTGGAACGCCGGTCTGCATAATTTCGATGTGAATACCGCTTACGAAGCAATGTTTAAACAAGCGCAAGCTGGAAATATTCATGGCTATCTTGGCGACTACGAACTTTACGAAGAAGAAATGAACGGTATAACCATCAATCCAGATGCAGCGGTTGCCACTGCGCTGGAACATGAACTGGCATTTGCCGCTCTTGGCAACCTGGCAAAGTCTCTAAATAAAACCGACGATGCTGCCTATCTATTTGGTCGTTCACTGCAATACCGGGAAATGTATAATCCCGCAACTGGATTTTTGCAGAGGCGCGATCGGGAAGGCCGCTGGGATCCCGGCTTCGGCGGTTACACCGAAGGCAACAAATGGATTTATTTGTGGTTCGTTCCGCATGATGTTCAAGGGCTGGTGGATTTAATTGGCGGAACTAATACCTTTAATCAGAGGCTCGACCAATTTTTTAATGACAAATACTATGTTCCGAGCAATGAGCCTGATCTGCAGGCGCCGTTCCTTTATGACTACATTAATCGTCCTTGGAAAACACAGCACATTGTAGCAGTAACGGCGGATGCCGCATTCACCGATGAGCCCGGCGGTTTGGCAGGCGGCGGAAATGACGATCTGGGAACGATGTCTGCCTGGTATGTTTTAAGCCAGATCGGTTTTTACCCGGTTGATCCGGGAATTCCCGATTTTGAAGTCTGCACACCGCGGTTCGAGCAAATTGTAATTCATTTAAGCTCGCCGCATGCGGGCAAACAATTTGTTATCGAAACGGTAAACACTGCACCGCAGAATGAATACATTCAGTCGGCTGTTCTGAATGGCAAGCCGCTGACCAAGCCGTGGTTCCACGAATCTGAGATTACCGGCGGCGGAAAATGGTCATTGGTTTTAGGTCCCAAACCGAATAAAGAATGGGCGGCGCTGCCAAAGAATAGACCATATTCTCTTTCCACCGGTTACAATCACTTTCCAAAAAATCCGGTCGTACACACGCTCGTTCCTACTTCTAAAGAGAATGAAACACCCCAAGTTTGGCGCTACACTACGCAAAAACCGGATAGCAATTGGTTTCAAACTGATTTCGATGACCAAAACTGGAGCGAAGGCAAAGCAGGCTTTGGCGCAAGGGACTGGCGGATACATTATGCCCGCACAAGCTGGAACAGCGATGACATCTGGATGCGACGTACATTTACACTAACAACCATTCACGGGCAGCCTGCGGTTGAAATGTGTCACGACGAAGACGCGGAAGTATATATTAACGGCGTACTTGCATTTACAGCACCTGGATATTCGGATTCCTATGCCATCTTTCCTATTTCACCGGAAAGCGCGGCAACATTGCATCCGGGCAAAAACGTGCTTGCCATACATGTTCGTCATGAAGATTTTGAAGCACACTATGCCGATGCCGGGTTGGTGGAAGTGGAATGGACGCCAAAAGAAATTAAGGCAAACCAGTAAAACGAAATCGAAAGCCGTTGCATTAATTCTGTTCTGATTCTGTCATGGCTGGTTTTGATTTGTCCTTCAACGCCGAAGCCGTTGTTCTTGATAGTATTGCCGTCCAACGACAGGAACAGCCCTCTGAATTTCGGTTATGTCCGAATTTTCCGAAACCGTCCAATCTTTCAACGGAGATCGAAACCCTTATAAAAGGTAAAGTTCCTTTGGGCGAGCACCGACTGTAATGGAGCACAGAGGATGTTGCAAGCGAAATCTATTTATGCCGGATGGTAGCAAGAGGTTATTCCGAAACGATTAAGATGGTTTACCAGAAGTAAGGAATATTGTTAATTAAAAAAAGTTCACTGCTACCCTGTCATAATTTGAAAAATGATAATCGATAACAATTATAGTAAATTTGATTTTTTTTAATTTATTCAATAATAAATTCTAAAATAAAATGTAGGTTTCACAAAATGAAAAATATTTACAGACAACATTATGACAAACTTAACTTCTTTGTTGTAAGTATTCTATTTATTCTAATGATTACTGCACAATGCAGCGCTCAATCCTATCCTTTTAAAATTAAAAAAACAATTTATCACAAAGGATGGATTGATTTAAATAAGAACGGGAAAATGGACCCATATGAAAATCCTAATTTACCTGTAGACAAACGTATTGATGATCTGCTAAGTAGAATGAATATCAATGAAAAAACTTGTCAATTGGTAACCTTATACGGTTACGGAGCTGTATTAACAGATCAACAGCCAACCAAAGCCTGGCTTGATACAACATGGAAAGACGGGATAGCCAATATTGATGAACAGTTAAACGGTGGACGCAAAGAATCCAACCTTCTTTGGCCGCCCTCTCTTCATGCAGAAGCTTTAAATAATGTTCAGCGATTTTTTATTGAGCAGACACGTCTCGGAATTCCAGTCGATTTTACAAACGAAGGGATTAGTGGGTTAAAGGCATATAAAGCAACAAGTTTTCCTGATGAGATTGGTCAAGGAAGCACCTGGGATCCAGAACTTATCAATCAAATTGGGAAAGTGGAAGGAGAAGAAGCGCGAGCTTTGGGATACACAAATGTGTATTCGCCGGAAATGGATATTTCACGGGATCCACGTTGGGGAAGAGTCCTTTCAACATACGGTGAAGAACCATATTTACTTAGCAAACTTGGCGTCGCAATGGTAAAGGGTATTCAAGGAGAACATGTTGTTTCAACTCTGAAGCATTTTGCTGTTTACAGTGTACCCAAAGGTGGAAGAGATGGAGCTGTTCGGACAGATCCGCATGTAACCCCAAGAGAATTATATACATTATTCTTACCTCCTTTTGAAACTGCCGTTAAAGCCGATGCACTTGGTGTTATGAGTTCGTATAATGATTATAATGGCATACCAATTACCGGCAGTTATTATTTCCTTACTGAAATCTTACGTAAGAAATTTGATTTTAAAGGATACATAGTAACAGACAGCGGCGCTCTTCAAGATATTTATGCAAAGCATCATGTCCAAAATGATTACAAAGGTGCTGTTATTCAAGCACTCGAAGCAGGTGTAAATGTTTGTACTGCTTTTCAAAATCCATCTGTTTTTCTTACACCGCTGCGCCAAGCTGTTAGAGATGGCGAACTTCCAATGAGGGTGCTCAATCAACGTGTACGCGAAGTATTACGGGTTAAGTTCTGGTTGGGGCTTTTCGATAATCCTTATGTCAACACTTCTAAATCAAACTGGAATGTGAACAAGCTGTCATCAATTGCTTTGTCTCTCCATGTTGCAGAAGAATCATTGGTTCTACTTAAAAATTCCAACAATGTTCTTCCGCTTGATAAAAATAAAATTCATTCCATCTTAGTAACCGGTCCCAACGCAACAATGACAAGTTTAATGAATGATGGATATGGTCCTACGGGAATTCAAGCAACTACCGTTCTTGACGGTATTAAAAATGAAATTCAAAAAGGGACAAATATAACATATGTTAAAGGACCCGACATAATAGATAATGATTTTCCTGAAAGTGATATTATGGAAACTCCTTTAAGCGAAGATGAAAAAGTTCAAATTCAAGAAGCTGTGTCAACTGCCAAGCAATCCGATGTTGCTATTGTTGTAGTTGGTGAAGATAATAAAACTGTTGGTGAAAGTCGTTCAAGGGTTAGCTTAAAATTACCGGGTCATCAGTTGGCACTTGTAAAAGCAGTATATGAAACAGGTACTCCAACAGTTGTAATATTGCTTAATGGTCAGCCGTTATCTATAAATTGGATTAACAAAAATGTACCTGCAATTTTAGAAGCTTGGTTTCCCGGTGCAAAGGCAGGTGAAGCTATTGCTAAAACTATTTTCGGCGAAAATAATCCCGGGGGAAAATTACCGATTACATTTCCCAAAGCAGTTGGTCAGGTACCTCTAAATTTCCCTTATATGCCATCAAGTCAATCTTATTTTCCGGATGATCCGAAAGATGAAGCACAAGTTACAGGTCCTTTATATCCTTTTGGATATGGCTTAAGTTATACACAATTTAAGTTTAGTGATCTTCAAATTACTCCTCTAAAACAAAATACTGGCGGAAATGTTGAAGTTTCTCTTAATGTGAAAAATATCGGAAAGCTAAAAGGCGATGAAGTAGTTCAACTTTATATTCATGAAAAAACAACACCGGTAATTGTTCCTGTCAGTGAACTTCGGGGATTTAAACGAATTACTTTAGAGCCAGGGCAATCTCAAAAAGTTCAATTTGAATTAACTCCTCAGGATTTGCAATTACTAAATCAAAATCTGGAATGGGAAGTTGTACCCGGATCTTTTGATGTAATGATTGGTAATTCATCTATTGACATCAAGCTCAAAGGTAAATTTGAGGTTACTGGAAATACTTCAAATAAAGCTTACGGTTTATAATAAATGCTGGCTTGGACATAAGCGTTCTTCATTTTCAGTAGGAATGGAATTGCAAAGGAATTATAATAGGTTTCTGTTCCCTTAATTTTTGATATAGCTAATCAGAAAATTATTCAATTAATTCTTTTAACCTTTCCATTCCAATTTTTAATTCAATGATATTACTCCTTTTTTGTATTTTTGTGTTGCTTTAGATATTTAAATACATTTCTTTCAACGAGGTAAAAATCTTGAACTATCTTCAAAATACCGATTATCTTCTAATATCCATCTACATGTTTATATTGATAGCAATTGGTCTATATTTCAGAAAGAAAGCCTCAAAAAATTTGAGAAGTTATTTTTTGGGAAGTAACAAATTACCGTGGTGGGCAATGGGTATTTCCGGAATGGCTTCATTTTTTGATGTATCCGGAACGATGTTGATTGTTTCATTCCTTTATTTACTTGGTCCCAGAGGAATATTTATTGAATTTAGAGGAGGAGCTGTTTTGGTGTTGGTTTTTTGGCTTCTCTGGATGGGTAAATGGCATTATAGATCAAAGTGCATGACAGGTGCAGAGTGGATGACTTATAGATTTGGGAATAGATGGGATGGTAATTTTGCAAGAATTATAAGAGCTGTAGCGGCAATAATCTTAAATATCGGATTGCTGGTATATATGATAAAAGGATTGGGCTTGCTTCTTTCAATGTTTTTGAACTATTCACCAATGGAGTGCTCATTAATAATTATAATTATTACTACTCTTTATACAATGATATCAGGATTTTACGGTGTCGTATATATTGATTCATTTCAATCCTTATTGTTATTAGCAGCCGTAATTATGATAACCGTTTTAACCTTAAATACTATAGTTGAAAAGCAGTCCTTAGCTGCTGCTGCAAAACAAGTCACCGGAAACAATAATTGGATGAGTTCGGTGCC
>JAJYIL010000065.1 GCA_021790055.1 Bacteroidota bacterium | reverse complement strand
GAGTTTTTCGAACTTCCCATAAAAGCAGGTTTCAATGAGCATCAATAAATTACCCGACATACAAAGGTTAAAAATTAAGAAGGTATTGTTAGTTGCTGTGCCTGTTATTTTATTTTTTGTTTTATTGTTTTTCGTGCCGGAGAGTCCGAGATGGCTTGTTAAGAAGCAGAGAGCCGGCGAGGCAAAAGCAGTGCTTCAGACAATGGGCGCTGAAAGTGTAGATGCAGAATTAGGCGACATTGTAAATTCATTAAAGGAAGAAACGGGACTGGATACAACAAAGCTTTTCCAGAAGAAATACAATTTTGTAATAATGTGCGCTGTACTTCTGGCGGTCTTTAACCAGTTATCGGGAATAAATGTAATTATGTATTACGCCCCGATGATATTTGAGAAAGCCGGCTCGAGTACAAACTCTGCGATGTTACAGGCAGTTGCGGTTGGTGTTACCAATATGCTATTCACGATAATTGCAATGTTCTTTATTGATAAATTCGGACGTAAGACGCTTCTGCTTATTGGCGCTGTCGGGATGTTCCTTTCGCTTGCGGGCGTCGCATTCAATTTTTATGACGAGACGCTTTTCGGCAACTACGGCGTTGTATTCTTCATCGTCGGATTCATCGCATTCTTTGCCTTTTCTCAAGGCGCGGTAATCTGGGTTTTTCTTGCTGAAATTTTTCCGAACAGAATCCGTTCAAAAGGACAGGCTCTCGGCTCATTTACTCACTGGATTATGAATGCAATTATCGGGCTTGTATTTCCGGTTGCATTAACTGCTTTCGGAGGCGGAAATGTTTTCATGTTCTTTGCGATTATGATGGTTCCGTTTTTCTTCTTCGTCCAGAAGATAATGCCGGAGACGAAGGGTAAATCGCTTGAAGAACTGGAGAGAGTGGTTTTATCTGAAAGGTAATATTTGATAAATAACATAAGGTGATAAGGAAATGAAATCTCAATTCTTTTTTGAAATTTTTGCAATAACAATTTTTGTTTTTACTATTCCCGCATTTGCTCAGAAAGAACCGGTTAGAGTAGCGTGCATTGGGAACAGCATTACATACGGCTTTGGAATAAAAGACAGGGCTAAAACCTATCCCCATCAGCTTGGTGATCTTCTGGGTAAAAATTATATAGTAAAGAATTTTGGCGTAAGCGGTAGAACTATGCTTAAGAAAGGCGATTATCCTTATTGGAAAGAAAATGCTTTTAAGGAAGCACTTGCTTTTAAGCCTCAAATAGTTATAATTTGCCTCGGTACAAACGACAGCAAGCCGTGGAACTGGAAATATGGCGATGAATTTTATTCGGATTATACTTCAATGGTTAAGGTTTTTAGAAATAATGGTAATCCGGAAATTTTCGTTTCCTATTGTCCTCCGGCATTTAGCCACAAATACAGCATCTCGGATTCGGTAATCCATTACCAGGTTATCCCACTTGTTGATTCGGTAAGAAAGGAATTACATACTAAGCTTATTGACTTCTATGATAAAATGAAAAATGACAGCAGCATGTTTTTCGACGGCATTCATCCGGATGCAAAAGGCGCGGGCGTTATGGCTAAGATTGCAGACAATGCCATTAGAGAATATCCATTCGATCTAAAGAAATCTTCTAATAAAAATAAATAAAGATTCAGCAAATATATTTTTCCCGGATTATTGAATTCTCATAATTTGAATAGGATCTGAAGCTTAGTTTTGTCACTAAACTTTTCCATTTTTATTTCGATTATAAATTGGGAATATTATATTTGAAAGCTTATAGCTATCTTTCCCTGCTTTATTAAAGTGCTTTGATGAAAAATTGTAAGGGACATAAAACCATTATTACTGTGTGGGGAAATAAACGCTCTATAATTATTTTCTTTTCAATCGTTATACTGTATTCATTTCATTTTTATGCACAGGTAAAGAACATTAGATTAGGGCACATTACAATTGAGCAGGGTCTTTCTCAAAGTACTGTTAATTGTATTGCCCAGGACAGTACCGGATTTTTATGGTTTGGTACTCAGGACGGGCTGGATAGATACGACGGCTACAGCTTCCAAGTTTATAAACCGGTACCTGACAACTTTACTTCCATTTCCGATAATTATATCGAGTGCATTTTTGTTGACAGGCTCGGCATAATGTGGGTAGGTACGGATAACGGGCTGAATAGATATAATTCCTTTAATGACACTTTTACAACATTTCAAAATAAGCCGGATGATCAGTCCAGCATTTCTTCTAATTATATTACCTCTATTTCCGGAGACAGGAACAATAATCTCTGGATCGGTACTAATAACGGTTTGGATTGTTTGGACAGGAGTAAAAATAAATTCATTCGATATTTCCATAATAAAAAAGATATTGCAAGCCTGATAAGTGATACGGTTTATTCTACCTTTACCGATTCAAAAGGAAGGTTGTGGATCGGCACTGCAAGAGGCTTGGATCTGTTTGAATCGAAATCCAAAGGCTTTAAGCATTATATCCATAATCCTAAAGATAAAAACTCGATTATTGCATCTAATATTTATTCAATTGCCGAAGATAAATCCGGCAACCTTTGGATAGGAACGTACAGAGGCTTAGACAAACTTGATATTCGTTCCGGTGTATTCACTCATTATTTGCGCCCAGCTTCAAATGCTTCAGGTATAAATTCAGATTCTATCAATGTCGTTTATGTGGATAGGAACGGTACTATCTGGGTAGGCACAGACAACGACGGTTTAATTTATTTAAATCCGGAAACCGGCAGGTTCACAACTTTTGAAAACAAGGTTGTGAAAACTTCGGAAGGAGAAGACAAAGGGATTTACTCGCTGCTTGAAGATAAGGAAGGACTATTATGGATAGGAACTTCTACCTCCGGCGTATTTAAATATGACGGTACGGAAAGTTCATTCGGTCTAATTAGAGTTGAAGAGCCCGGCATGAACATTAAAGAAGAAAATGATGTTTGCTCGATAATAATAGATCATCATAATAACCTATGGTATGGAACTTTCAGTTCGGGTGTTATAAAGCTGAATGAGAAAACCGGCAAGTTTGTTCACTACTTGCATACTAATTCATCCAACAGTATTTCTCAAAATAATATAAATGCGGTAATAGAAGATCGAAGCGGCTTTATCTGGATAAGTACAGCAGGCGGATTAGACAGACTGAACCCAGAGACAAATACTTTTGTTCATTTCAAACATAATCCTAAAAATCAAAACAGCCTTAGCGATAATTATGTAAATACCATTACGATGGATAATTCCGGTAACCTCTGGATCGCGTATTCCGGCGAAGGAATGGACAAGTTTGAACCCGCGCTAAATAAGTTCACACATTTCAGGCATATTCCAGGTAATTCAAATAGTTTGAGTAATAACGAGGTGAATTATTTATTTTTCGATAACAGCGGTACATTGTGGATAGGAACAAACGGAAGCGGAATAGACAGAATGGATGTCCGAACGGGAAGGTTTCGTCATTATACTCATGAGATAAAAAACCCAAACAGCCTTTGCAATGATTTTATTTTCGATATTTTCCAAAATCCTAACGATACAACCGGTGTCATTTGGATCGGCACATCCGGCGGAGGATTCAGCAGGCTAAATACCAGGACAAACCAGTTTAAAAATTATTCTGAGGCAGAAGGATTAGCCAATAATGAAGTTTATGGAATTCTCGGAGATAAAAACGGCAACCTGTGGTTGAGCACTAATGATGGGATTTCAAAATTCAATATTAAGAATGAAACTTTCCATAATTATAACAGAAGCGACGGTCTGCAAAGCAATGAATTTAACCAGGGCGCTTTCTTCCAGTCCATGGACGGCAAAATGTATTTCGGAGGAATAAAGGGAATAAATGCTTTTTACCCGGATTCAATTATAATGAACTCTTATAATCCTAATGTCGTCTTTACTTCATTCAAAGATTTTATAAAGCCTTTGAAGTCGGACAGTTCAATTTGGGAATCGCCTGAGCTCCATCTTGGATATAGAGAGCATATTCTATCATTCAAATTTGCGGCGTTAAGCTATAATGATCCGCAAAAAAATCATTTTGCTTATAAGCTTAAAGGATTGGATAATGAATGGATTGATAACGGTACATCCAATACTGTAACTTTCGCAAGCTTATCGCCCGGAAGATACAGATTGCTTATTAAGGGCACCAACAACGACGGTACATGGAGCAGAAACGTAGCTTCATTAAATATCATTATCGCTCCTCCGTTCTCGGGTACATGGTGGTTTCGAACTATTCTTTTAGGCGCTTTGATTGCCCTTATTTTTCTTATCTTCAAGCTAAGATTAAGATCCGTACAGGTGAGGAACAAAAGGCTTGCAGTACTTGTTTCCCAAAAGACGAATGAATTAAATTCAAAAAAGGAGGAATTGGAAGAAATTAATTATAAGCAGTCTGAGCTGCTAAATAAACTTATGGATTCGGAGAAAGAATTAAAAGGGCTCAACCAGCATAAGGATAAGATTATCTCCGTTCTTGCTCATGATTTGAGAAGCCCGTTTAACGGCTTGCTTGGCTATACGGAAATGCTTGCCAATGATGTAGAGCAGATGGAAGCCAGAGATATAAAACTTTCGGCAAAAAATATTAATTACGCCGCAAACAACTTATTTAAGCTACTGAATAACCTGCTGGAATGGTCGCTGGTTCAAGCCGGAAGAATAAAATATTCACCCGCAAAAGAGAATCTGCTTCAGTCTGTTGATGAAGTAATTCATCTTTTAAAGATAAATGCCGAGCAAAAGTCAATTAGTTTAAAGGAAGAAATCGACGGTGCCATACACGTTTGGGCAGACAGGGATATGCTTGATATAATATTAAGGAACTTGATTTCCAACGCAATAAAGTTTACTCCGAACGGCGGAGAAGTTTTAATTACCTCAAAGAGTAATAACGGCACCGTCGAGATAGGAATCCGGGATAATGGCATTGGTATGGATGAAAATGTTCTTAAACATTTGCTAAATCCCGATTCACGAATCTCTACGAGAGGAACCAACAATGAAAGCGGTACCGGCTTAGGTCTTAATCTTTGTAAAGAATTAATTATAAAACAGGGCGGCAATATCCGGCTCGAAAGTAAGGCGGGGGAAGGTACTCTGGTTTCATTTACATTACCAAGATCTAAAAACCATTAGGCGCTGTATACAATTTTCCCATCGAATATTGTCATTTCAACCTTTACATCTTTTATTCTTTCCGGATCAATTGAAAAGATGTCTTCGCTCAGCACAACAAGGTCCGCAAGCTTGCCCGGCTCAACTGAGCCTTTTATCTTTTCCTCGAAGGCGGCATAGGCGCCGTTAATTGTGTAACACCTTGCGGCATCTTCAACACTAATCTTTTGTTCAGGTATCCAGCCGGCGGGAAAATTTTTGTCGGCTGTTTTGCGGGTAACCGCAGCATAAATTCCTTTGAGGGCATTCAGCGGGGCAACAGTCCAGTCGCTTCCAAAGCAGACTGTAATTCCGGCATCCAGAAATGATTTGAAGGAATAAGATTCTTTAATACTCTCGCTTCCGAGTTTTTTTTCAGCCCAGGCTCCGTCATCAAAAAGATGATATGGTTGAGCTGAAACTATAATATTTAACTCCGACATCCGCCGGATATCCTGGCTTCTTACATGCTGGGCATGCTCAATCCGAAATCTCCTATCCCACTTAGGATTTATTCTTTCGATTTTATCAGCAAGATCAATTAGAAAAGCATTAGCTCTATTGCCGATGGCATGAATACATAGTTGAAGCTTGTTTTTGTCGGCTTCAAGAGCCCACTGTTCAAGTCTTCCGTCTGAAAGTATATCAGTCGCCAAACCATAATTATTTTTGTCATCAAGATAATGCTCAAAGAACCAGGCGGTACCGGCGCCCAGGGATCCGTCAGAAAAAGCCTTAAGTGAGCCGATTGTAATTTTATCGCTTCCGAAATTGAAATGAATTCCGGCATCGACAAAATTTTTATATGATGAAACCGGAAGTCTCGTATAGACTCTGCAGGTAAGCTCGTTATTCTTTTCAAGCATCTGGAAAGTTGATAAATCAGCCGGATAAGAAATATCATGAATGCTTGTTATACCGTTTCGGCGGGCTTCATTTAATGCAGCCAGACCGGCTTTGTACATTTCATCCTCTGACGGGGGAGGGATTTTAGAATAGATTATGGGCATGGCATTATCCTTTAATATACCCGTAGGCTCACCGGTTACCGGATCCTTTTCAATCAAGCCTCCTTCAGGATTAGGAGTATCCTTTGTAATACCGGCAATCTTTAATGCAAGGGAGTTAGCTAATCCCATATGCTTGTCTAATCTTTCAATAAAGATCGGCGTGTCTTGTGTAAATTCGTCAATCATTTCTTTAGACGGGAGTGCTCTTGTCTTCCAGGCTTCATGGTTCCAGTTGCCGCCGGTAATCCATTTACCTTTATTGCTAACAACGAATTTTTTCAATTCGGATTTGAATTCCTCTATTGATTTGGTATGACGAAGATCTAATCCTAAGAGATTAAAGCCGCCGTTGATGAAGTGAGTGTGGCTGTCGATAAATCCCGGAAGCAAAAGTTTCCCGTTTAGATCAATTACTTCAACAGCTTTGTTAATTAAATTTTCGGCTTCACGATTGCTTCCGGCAAAGATAATCTTGCTTTGATTTATTACGACCGCCTCGGCATACGGCTGGCTTTTGTTCAAGGTGAATATTTTACCGTTTAGGAAGGCTTTATTGCTCAACGAATTACTTTTCGATACGGGCATGGTATAATTCCGAAATATTAGTTTTATAATTCTTGCCCATAATCTTGCTCATGGTTTTTTCCGATTACGATTAAGAGAAAGATTACGAGCACGACTATAAATTATATTGACAATATTGAATTTGTTCTTTAAAAATATAAGATAGATTCACAAAGAAAAAATCATTATGTTTATCATCAACTATTTATAATTTTCTAACTTAACTATTCTGAGTCATGAATCTTGACGTGCTGATTTTTGGTGCCCATCCTGATGATGCGGAACTCTCGATGGGCGGGACAATAGCAAAGTTGACCTCCTGTAATTTTAAAGTCGGGTTGATTGATTTAACCCGCGGTGAATTAGGCACAAGAGGTACTGCCGAGACGAGGCAGAAGGAAGCTTTCCAGGCTGCTATTCTGTTAAAGGTTGCCGTAAGAGAAAATCTTCAGATACCTGACGGAGACATCCAGAACAATAAAGAAAATTTTTTGAAGATTGTCATGTCTATAAGAAAGTATCGACCGGGGATAATCTTCGCACCGTATTTTCAAGATCGTCATCCCGATCATTCGGATACAGCTAATCTTGTTAAGCGGGCAATGTTCTCAACTGGCTTGCCTAAGGTAAAAACTTTTGATAAAGAAGTCGCTCAGGAAGCATTCAGACCCCAAAAGCTTTTCTATTACATGCAGACCTACACCTTTGAGCCGACATTCATAGTAGACATTACCGAGAGTTTTGAGTTGAAGATGAAGGCAGTTAAATCCTATTCGTCGCAATTCCATAATCCCAAGAGCACCGAGCCGGAAACATTCATAAGCAGACCGGAATTTATAAATTACATCGAGTCTCGCGCCAAGTTCTACGGCTTCCAGATAGGAAAGCATTACGGAGAGCCGTTCTTCTGCGAAGAGAAAATTGAATATGATTTCACTAGGCTTTTGAAAAGTTAATTTTTCAAGGAGACAGAAGCCAATGTTTAAAATCAAAAGCTATTCTGACTACTGACTCCTTTTCTCGAAATGCTGATAGTCCTTCGATGATTGCCAATCGCCGCCCCATTCCCAACCGTGTTCCAAAAAAGCTCTTACGACAATTGAATTCCGTGTTATTGTTCCCGCTGTTTTAGGATTATAAGCTGAGCCTTCGGGCAGCACTTTATCTTTTTTAACCTGCGGATTGAGCCATGGATTAATATCTATCGCTCTTCCGTAAGCATGGTTTGAAAGCCTGTTTGTGCCCTCAACGTTGCGGTAATTAAACGCCGAAGTGTTGTTGTCTTTCATCGATGAATCATCCGACCAGCCGTAAGCCACGATAGGAATGACTTTCTGAATAGGAAATTTGTGCTCTTCAATTTCTCTGAATATATCTTTGATGTCATTGACCAGTTTCTTGTTGATGACAAGCTGACCTTCATGCAGACTTCCGTCGAAGGAATAATAACGGACATCGACCAAACGTAAATCTTTTTTTATCTCAAGCGGAATTTTTATTCCAGCTAAAGCTTCACTTAAAGTATAGTTGCAATCCACTTTAACGCCTTCGGTATTCTTTTGAAAATGATTTGTTGCTGAATTACTAAAGCTTGACATGAAAGCCGATATAATTAATATTACTAAGATTTTCATTAGCTATCCGGTGTACTTTTGGATTAATGAAACTGCCTGCGAGTAATATCCTTTGCCGAAAAGGTTAAGATGATTTAGAACGTGATACAATTTATAAATACCTTCGCGGAAATTATAGCCAGCCGGTAACGGATAGCTCTCATTGTAAGCGTTATAAAATTCGGAACTGAATTCGCCGAAGAGCTTGGTCATAGCAAGGTCGGCTTCGCGGTGCCCGTAATAAACTGCCGGGTCAATCAAACAAGCTTCACCTTTTTCATCAACCATGAAGTTACCGCTCCATAAATCGCCGTGGAGAAGAGAGGGTTCTTCCTCGCTTCCTTCCATGATTTTTTCAATTCTATTTTCGAGTAAAAAAAATCCTTTGCGAAGCTCAGAGGTTGAATAACCGTTCTTCTCGGCAAGTCTGAATTGAAATAGCAGCCGTTTATTGAAATAGAATTGAGTCCAGGTGCCTTTTTCATCTCCTTCAGGAATGTTTGGTTGAATATTTGAGCCGATGTAGTTGTCTTCATAAAAGCCGAACCCCGCATTCTTAAATTTATGAAGTCCGGCAAACTTTGAACCAAAGTTTTCCCAGAAATCTTTTGATTTGGAACCCTGAGAGATGAATTCAGTAAGGATAAAAGATTTATCGAAAAGAATGACATCGGGAATTCTGATAGCGTCCGGTCTTTTTAATTCGCTAAGTCCGTGGGCTTCTTTTATAAACATATCTCCAGGTGAGCTGTTATTTATTTTTAAAAGAAGTTTTTTACCGGAGCGCATTTCAAGCTTGTATGCATTGCTAATGCATCCGCCGGAAAGAGCGGATAAAGAAATAATTTCCTCTCCGGCAGCTTCTTCTATTTTTGATTTTATGACAGTTCTAAGCTCCACAGCTTCATATCATGTTGATTTAGTAATAGTATCCAGTAATCCTTTGCATCCGTCTTCCAGTACATTAAGCACGTTTTCAAATCCCTGAGTGCCAAGATAATACGGATCGGGCACTTCGTCAACATCAAAGCTCTTTACAAAATGAGCCATCTTAAAAATCCTTTCTTTATGGCTTCCGTCTCTATCCATTGCAGTTATGTCTTTGTAATTTGAATTATCCATTGTAATGATAAAATCAAATTTATCGAAGTCCGTTTTAGGATCAAACTTTCTTGCCTTATGATCCAGACGATAGCCGCGTTTGGCAGCATGAGCAACCATTCTTGGGTCGGGGCTGTCACCAGTATGATAGCCCATTGTTCCCGCTGAATCAATTGCAATCTGCATATCCAATCCTTTATTTGCTGCGAGTGATTTCATAATTCCTTCTGCTGCGGGAGAGCGGCAGATGTTTCCGAGGCATACGAATAATATTTTTTTGTTATCCATTCTTCTAATTTTGTAAGTTTGTTTTCGCGTTCAAAAAATAATTTGCAAAAATAAAAAATTTCCCGGAACTAAATAGAGAAAAATGAAATCCTTCTTTCTACAATTTATTTTATTATTGATTATTCCATTTGCGGCATATTCTCAATACGTTTACCCAAAGAGGGAAATGAGAGGCACCTGGATTGCAACCGTCGGAGATATAGACTGGCCTAATCGACTTAATTCTTCAATGAAGCAGATGGCGGCACTAAGGAACATGCTGGATAAATTGAAGGCAGCAGGAATCAACACAGTATTTTTCCAGGTAAGAACCGAATGCGATGCACTTTATAAGTCGAAATATGAGCCTTGGTCTTACTGGCTTACAGGAAAGCAGGGAAAAGCTCCTAATCCTTTTTATGATCCCCTTAAGTTTGCTATTCATGAAGCGCATAAGAGAGGAATGGAGTTGCATGCCTGGCTGAATCCCTACAGAGCCGTAAAAACTATCGGGGAGTATAAAATTTCTCCTGAGCATATTTCAATTATTCACCCAGGATGGATATTAAATTTTAAAACGCAGAAGTTACTTAATCCCGGCATACCGGAGGTTAGTAAGTATATTGCAAAGATTGTCGCCGATATAGTCCGCAGATACAATGTAGATGGAATTCAATTCGATGATTATTTTTATCCGTACACGCCTAAAATTAAAAACCAGGAAGATCGGAA
>JAJYIL010000064.1 GCA_021790055.1 Bacteroidota bacterium | reverse complement strand
CCAGGCTGAAGGCCGTCGGCGTCCAGCCCGAAGAGATTATAGCTGCATTTTCTCATACCGCAAATTATGATACTTACATTTCAAACTTTCTGGAAAAGAAATTTGAAATTGAACCGTCTCACATCAGGATAAATCTTCCGAAAGAAAAGGCGCTTCGTTACGGTGAGAATCCCCACCAGAAAGCAGCACTGTATGGAAAGTTCGGAGAATATTTCGAAGTATTCCACGGCAAAGAAATTTCTTACAACAATATTCTCGATCTTCTTGCGGCAGTTGATTTGGTTGAGGAACTCGGGGAAAATTCATGTACGATAATCAAGCACCAGAACCCGGCAGGAGCGGCAACCGGCAGCGATCCTTTTGATGCCTACACAAAGGCGTTGAAGTGCGACCCGGTTTCTGCATACGGAGGCATAGTTACCTTTACAAATACGGTTGACGAACAGCTTGCAACGAAATTGAATGAAATTTTTCTTGAGATCGTGAGCGCTCCGGGTTATACGGAAGGTGCATTAAAAATTCTTGAAAAGAAGAAGGACAGGAGACTGCTTCGCCAGCTAAAATCTGTAAGAGAAGATAAAATTACTTTTAAAAATATCCCCGGCGGTGTAATAGTTCAGGATGCCGATAGAACTACTTTATTTGAAGATCAGCTTAAAGTTGCAACCAATAAGCAGCCATCTGCAAAGGAGCTTGAGGATCTTAAGTTTGCCTGGATAGTTGCAAAGCATACAAAATCAAATGCGGTAGTTTTTGTTAAAGACAAGGTAACGCTCGGCGTTGGTGCAGGACAAAAGTCGCGACTCGATTCTGTAAAGATAGCCTTTTTGAAATCACAGGAACACGGGCTCGACCTGAAAGATTCCGTTGCCGCATCCGATGCATTTTTCACTTTCCCGGATACATTAATAGAGATAATCAAGTACGGTGCAACTTCAATTATTCAACCTGGCGGTTCCATACGGGACAATCTGTCAATTGAAGCTGCTAATCAAAATAATATTTCAATGGTCTTTACAGGTATAAGACACTTTAAACACTAAGAGGAACTATGGGTTTTTTCGATTTTTTCTCGGCTGACATAGCCATTGATCTTGGAACTGCAAATACCCTTATCTATGTAAAAGGCAAAGGTATAGTTCTAAACGAGCCGTCTATTGTCGCCTTCGACAGAAACACAAAAAGAATTATCGCTCTCGGCAACAAGGCAAAAGAAATGCAGGGAAGGGAACATAAAGAAATTAGAGTTACCAGACCAATGCGAGACGGAGTTATTGCCGATTTTGAAATTGCCGAAGGTATGATCCGGGCATTTATTAAGATGGTTCGTGCCGGTGCGCTTTCAAGCAGAAGAGTTGTTGTTGCCGTGCCAAGCGGCGTAACGGAAGTTGAAAAGAGAGCAGTACGCGACAGCGCCGAGCATGCGGGCGCAAAAGAAGTTCATCTAATTGCCGAGCCAATGGCTGCGGCTATCGGCATCGGCATAGACGTTGAGGCTCCTGTCGGAAGTATGATCATCGATATTGGCGGCGGTACTACCGAAATTGCTGTTATCGCTTTGTCCGGAATAGTTAACGAAGAATCAATTAGAATTGCAGGCGATGAGATGAATTATGCTATCATGCAATTCTTCAAAAAGAACCACAACATTTTGATTGGTGAACGTACTGCTGAAGCAATTAAATGTGAAGTCGGCTCGGCGGTTCCTTTAAAAGAAGAAATTACAATCCAGGTAAAAGGAAGAGACTTAGTAGGAGGCGTTCCGAAAACAACCGAAGTTAGTTCTGTAGAGATAAGAGAAGCGCTAAACGAAGCGATTGTCCAAATAGTTGATGCCGTAAGGCAATCGCTCGAAAGGACACCGCCGGAGCTTTCGGCAGACATCCTTGATAGAGGAGTAATGATTACCGGCGGCGGCGCCTTGCTGAAGGGACTTGATGAAAGGATTAGAATGGAAACAAACTTACCGGTTCACGTAGCTGAAGACCCGTTAACTGCGGTTGTACGCGGCGCGGGAAAGGTTATTGACAATCTAAACCATTTTTCGAAAGTACTAATTAGAAATAGAAGATATTAATGCTCAGGTTCTTTTCTTCGGTCTGGGAGAATTTTAAAGAATACATAGTGCTTGTAATACTACTGATCATCAGTCTTGTTACAATGTCAATAAACCAAAAGCCCGCCGCAAGAAAAATCAGGTCAATTGCCTTCGGCAGCTTCGCAGCTTTCACTTCGGTAATATCGGATGTGGTTAATATCGGCGGATTGAAAAGCGAAAACGCCAGTCTCCGCAAATTAAACGCCGAGCTTATGCTTCAAGTTAATGAGCTTAGAAAGTACGGCATTGAAAACGCCGAGCTTAAAGGATTGCTCGGATTGAAGGATACTACCAAGCTTCCGCTAATTGCCGGAACAGTTGTTTCAAAATCATTATCAAGGTCCCAAGGAACATTTACTCTTAATATCGGCAGCAGGCAAGGAGTTAAGCCCGGTATGCCGGTAATAGATGATTTAGGTCTTGTCGGCATCGTAAATTCTACCTCAGGGGATTTCTCAATTGTAAGGACTTTGAAGAATCTTGATCTTAAGCTGACTGTTCAGGACGAGAGAAGCCAGGTTCAAGGCATAATGAAATGGAACGGAACAGATCTTGTTATGATTGATATTCCGAAGACGTACGATATTGAACCGGGAGATAGGATTGAAACTTCACAGCTTAGCTCGATTGTTAACATCCCGATTCCTGTAGGTACTGTTATCGGGTTGAGCAAGGTAGAAACTGGAATCTTTAATGAAGTACGTATATATCCTTTCGTAGATTTTATAAAGACGGAACACATATTTGTAATTGCTATTGTTGAAAGTAAGATTGAGGACGGTGAGCAATTGAATTTTTACAAAAGGAATCATTTATCAGAGATAAATAAGTAGATGCGCTCAGAATATATTTGGTCGATAGTTCTTTTCTTTCCATTGTTGATAATCCAAACTACCATTATCCCGCTGATTGCGATTCATGGAGTAATGCCCGACCTGATTATGGTTCTGCTTGTCTATTACTCCATGAGGTGTGGACAAATTTACGGTACCGCTCTCGGCTTTTTCTATGGCTTGTTATTCGATCTTATAACCGGCAGCCTTCTCGGCAGTACAATGTTTTCCAAAACGCTTGCCGGTTTTATAGCGGGCTATTTTTCCAACGAGAATAAAAGGGAGCTTTATTTTAAGTCCTACATCTTTTTACTTATAGTTTTTCTTTGTTCGGTTATAGACCTGGTAGTAAGCGCTTTCTTTTCCTCTGTTGATTTGAACACTAGCCTGGTAAGGCTTCTATTTGAGCAAGGAATTTTGCCTGGCATTTATACTGCAGTTCTTGGCATATTTGTAATAATGTTTTATCCAAAACGGAGTATTAGTTGAATGAGGATCGGTTTGCCTCGGTGTCGAGGAAATCAATCGTTTATTTTGTAATTGTCGGCGCTTTTGCATTACTTGGCTTTAGGCTCTTCCAGATGCAAGTTATCGAGCACGCCAGCTATAAAGAGCAGGCTGCTGAAAACGCAATCAAACCCATAGAGATTACTCCTTTAAGAGGCGTATTTTATGACAGGAATATGAACGTCCTTGTCAGCAACGTTCCTGCTTATACGCTTAGGATTACTCCGGCAGATTATGATACCTCGCTTAACAATATTATTGAAACCGTCATCGGTGAAAAGCCGGGGTACATAAATAAAATCCTAAAAGAAAACCGGGTGTATTCAAAATACATCCCGGTAAGAATTAAGCGTGATATTGACTTCAAAGCAGTTTCCTGGCTCGAAGAAAATTCGGAACATCTCCCAGGTGTGGATTATATAGTTGAAATGCAGCGAGGTTACCCCGCCGGCATTAGAGGCTCGCACATGTTCGGCTACATTAGAGAAATTACTCCAAGGCTCCTTGAAAAGCATAAAATCTATTATAAGCCTGGCGATATGATTGGCTACAGCGGGATAGAAAAGGCTTATGAAAGAATTCTGCGCGGAGTGAAGGGTTATAATTATGTACTCGTTAATGCGAGACGAAAAGAAATCGGCAAGTTTAAAGACGGCGCTGAAGATATTCCGGCAATAAAGGGTAAAGACCTTGTACTCGGTATTGATTCCGATGTGCAGAGAGTTGCCGAAGAATGCTTGCAAGGAAGAAGAGGCGCAGCTGTTGCAATGGATCCGAAAACCGGTGAGATACTTGCTTTTGCAAGCGCTCCCGATTTTGATCTGAACCAATTTGCTTACGTAACTTCAAGGGATTACTTAAGGAAGCTTTACACAGACCCGGATAAGCCTTTTTTTAACCGTGTTACCTCGGCAGCCTTGCCTCCGGGTTCAACTTTCAAAATAATGGAAGCTGTTGCAGCATTGGACCAAGGCGACATTACTACTTCCTTTACAATTGATTGTAGAGGAGGTCAAACTTTTTTCGGTAGATATTTCAAAGACGATGGTGCACATGGAACTGTAAATGTTGTACATGCAATCGAACATTCATGCGATTTTTTTTTCTATAATTTAATTTATAAAATCGGGATGAAAGAATGGGATATTTACGCTAGGAAATTTGGTTTTGGCAAAAAGACAGGCCTTGATATTGATGATGAATCTTCCGGCTTTATTCCAACTCCTAAATACTACCAAAAAGTTTATGGATCCAATTGGCCCAAAAGTATTATGGCAAGTCTTGGAATCGGGCAGGGCGAGGTAAGTATAACGCCAATCCAGATGGTACAGTATTGCTCTTTGATTGCAAACGACGGCGTAACATACACTCCGCACCTGGTGCGTGGTTATCTTACAAACAAGGATAAAAAGCTTGTGCCCTTTGCCTATAAAAAAATTGATCTCGGGATTCGTAAAAGTATTTTCGACATAGTAAAGCAGGGAATGTTTTTAGTTGTTAATGGCTCCGGTACGGCTGCAGGAATTAAGGATAAAAATATTGAAATAGCCGGTAAAACCGGTACGGCGCAAAATCCGCACGGAAAAGATCATGCCTGGTTCATAGGATTTGCGCCGTTTAACAATCCGAAAATAGCAGTTGCGGTACTTGTCGAAAATGTCGGATTCGGCGCTACCTATGCGGCTCCTATTGCTAAGAAAATGATCGAGGCGTATCTTGAGAAGGATAAGCTGAATGAAATTGAAAAGAGTATTCAAAGCAGTCTGCCGAAAAATTTAATCGGAGAAGCCGTTGCGCATTGATTATAAGCTGAACGATAAGTTTGACTTAGGAATTTTTATCCCTGCGTTTGTTTTATTTTGTATCGGGCTTGCAGCTATTTACAGCTCAACTCTAAACAACCCTCATGCCGCTGGTAACTTCCAAAAGCAGGTAATCTGGGGTATTGGCGCATTCATTTTGTTCTTTGTAATCTATTCGCTGCCGACAAATACTTTCAAGACTCTTGCAATCCCGACTTATCTTTTTTCCATCCTGATGCTTTTGGTGGTTCTAGTTATCGGTAAAAGAATTTCCGGGCAGAAGAGCTGGCTTGGACTTGAAGGATTAGGCTTTCAGCCGTCTGAGCTTGCTAAGCTTGGTACCGTACTGGCGCTTGCTTATTTTTTAAGCAGAAAAAATACCAACATCGAATCCTTTAAAGATATTATAATATCTCTAACCATCGGCTTGTTTCCGGTATTGCTTATAATGCTCGAACCCGATCTGGGTACTTCCTTCATTTTCTTTGGATTAATCCTCGTGATGATTTTCTGGAAAGGCATAAGTTTGTTTGGATTGTTTGTTGTGCTTTCACCGGCTATTGTTGCTGTCTCTTCTTTATTTGATATGTATTATTTTATCGGTACGCTTGTCTTGGTATTAATTACTTTAATTTTGTTTAAGAAAGACATCCTATTCAGCGGATCGTTATTTGCTTTGAATGTTGGAGCCGGATTCTTTACAACTTATCTATTTAGGGCATTAAGCCTCCACCAGCAGACAAGAATAAGATCATTTATTAACCCTGGAGCCGACCCGTTAGGTGCCGGCTATAATGCAATACAGGCTAAAGTCGCTATCGGTTCGGGCGGCTTTTTGGGAAAGGGATTTCTTGCCGGAAGTCAAACACAGCTTCAATTTATACCGGAACAGTGGACTGATTTTATTTACTGCGTAATCGGAGAAGAGTTCGGATTTATAGGGACGATAATTGTTCTTACCTTGTTCCTGTATCTCTTTATGAGGATATTAAAGCTGGCTTCTTCTGCTAAAGACGAATTTCTTAGCCTTACATTAATAGGTATTCTTGCAATCTACTTCGTGCACTTTTTGATTAATGTTGGAATGGTTGTCGGGATTATGCCTGTAATTGGATTACCTCTTCCTTTCGTAAGTTACGGAGGAAGTTCCCTGTTTGCCGACGTCTTGATGCTCGGCATTGCTGCAAACATTTATCGTACAAGAAAAAATTATACATAAAAACAATGAATGCCCTGGAAAAACTGAATAAGAAAAACAACGAAGGTAAGTTTATATGTGTTGGACTCGATACTGATGAAGATAAGATTCCTGTTCATCTAAGAAAGAAGTCAGACCCGGTATTAGAATTTAATAAGAAGATAATCGAGGCTTGTTCAAGCCTGGCTGCTGCATTCAAATTAAATTTTGCATTCTATGAAAGAAACGGGTGCAAAGGACTGCAGACACTTGAGAAGACGCTTGAACTAATTCCCGGTGATTTGCTGACAATCGCTGATGCCAAGCGCGGAGATATCGGGAACACTTCACAAATGTATTCGAAAGCGATTCTTGAAAACCTGAATTTTGATTCTCTCACTGTTAATCCATACCTCGGTGAAGATTCGGTCTCACCTTTTCTTCAAAATAAAGGTAAGATCATTTTTATCCTGGCGCTTACTTCAAATCCCGGTGCTTCAGACTTTGAAAAGCTGAAGCTGGAAGACGGCTCATTGCTCTTCCAAAAGGTAATCGAAAAAGTCCGGGCGTGGAATAAAGATCAAAACTGCGGAATAGTTTTCGGGGCAACGAATACAGGAGAACTTAGGGATAATATTATGAAGTTCGGAAATATACCGGTGCTTCTGCCCGGTATTGGCGCGCAAGGCGGCAGTCTTGAAGGCGTTGTAGAGTCATTTAAAAAGGCGGAAAGGAAAAATTTTCTAATAAACGTTAGCAGGGGAATAATCTATAAATCAAAGAATGCCGACTTTGCTGAAGCAGCAAAGGAAGAATTGTCAAATCTAAATTATAAAATCAACAGGCTTTTTAATAGTTAAAAAATTCTTTATGTTTATATAAAAGAATTATCTCATTCAGGACTTATTTTTACAAAACTAAGAGGGAACTTATGACGCAGCCTGTGTTTAAAAAATACATCGGAATTATCGGACCTCATCTACATCTATCGTATTAAAGAGGAGAGTTATGTGAAAAAGTACCGCAAAATATTGGAGAAGTTCCTTTATGAAATTTGGAAGGAGAAAAGCTTTGTTAAGGATTTGACAACCAAACAGGGTGAGGCAATTGAGGTTATAGATACAGGCGTTGAGAACAAAGATTTAAGCGGACCGGATTTTAGGAATGCAAAGATAAAAATCGGTAATATTACATACTCGGGTGATGTAGAGATCGACAGTGATTATTCGGATTGGAAGGCGCACGGTCATAGTTATAATAGGAGATACAATTCCGTAATTCTTCATGCAACGTTAAATATTAACGATGACATGCCTTTTGTATTTACCGTTGACGGAAGGAAAATTCCTTCGATTAATTTATCGGACTTTTTAGAAGAAAACCTCGTAAAAAGTATTCATGCTGCCATTTTGTCGGAAAGGGAAAAAAGATTATACTGCCTGCCGTGCCTGGAAAATAATGATGAAGTTAAAGATGTTGAAAAGTTGAATTTTATTTACGACCTCGGGAAGAAGAGATTTAACAAAAAGAAAGAATCATTTTTTTTAAGGTTGAAGGAGCTTGTTTACTTCCAGGAATTGAATATAAAAGAGCCGGTTATCAATTATGATTTCGACGAAAGCTTTTATAACCGCATTTTCTATCAAAAGGATTTTAACAATAAAAGTTTGTGGATACAGTTGATATACGAATCCATCTTTGAAGCTCTCGGGTATTCCAAGAATAAAGACATGATGAAAGCTCTTGCAAAATCGGCGGACGTACAATTTCTTCATTCGTTAAAGCTTGATGATAATATCTTAGCTTTTGAGGCATCCTTATTCCGGATAAGCGGGTTAATGCCCGACGTACAAAATCTTCCGGATGAAGAAACTTCAGCATACACAAAAAAGCTGCACGAAATTTGGAATGAGATAAAGCCGCTATACGACGGCAGAACTTTCCATCCTGCTCAATGGCATTTCTTTAGGCTTAGACCAAGAAATTTTCCAACCCTTCGAATTGCAGGAGGCGCAAGGCTGGCTTATAAGCTGCTTAACAAAAATCTAATTGGGCAAATACTGGATATTGTAGAAAAGGCTAATGGTCAAAGCCAATTGATTAGAAATTTACGCTCGCTGTTTATGGTTAAAAGTGAAGGCTTCTGGGCAAGTCATTTTGTCTTCGATCAGGCTGCACAATCGCGGATAGACTATTTTATCGGTGAGTCGAGAGCGGATGAAATTATTGTAAACATAATTCTTCCTATCATCTCATTATACTTTGAAATATTCAGGCAAAGAGAGTTAAGCGTTAAAGTTATTAAGTTGTACTTAAATTATTATCAAAGAAACGAAAATAATCTGGTAAGTGAAGTCTCCAATGATCTACATTTAACTGATGCATGGCATCGAAGCGTTCTTTACCAGGGTATGATTGAGCTTTACAGGAACTATTGCTCGCAAGAAAAATGTCTTGAATGCCCGATAGGCGAAAAGGTATTTGCCTAAGTGCTTCAATTCAATTATTTCCCATCAGCTTTTGAATATCATCCCGGAGCTTGGCAGCTCTTTCATATTCTTCCGCATCAATCGCTTCTCTTAATTTATCTTGAAGAGATGCGATTTTGGCTTCTTTGGTTATAGGCTTTTCTTCTTCTATCTTCTCGCTGGTATTTTTATAAGGCACTTCTTTTTCCGATTCTTCTGAAGGAACAAAGGCAGCTATTTGCATAACTGATTCTGCCACATAAATCGGCGATTGAGTTCTTACGGCAAGTGCAATGGCATCACTCGGTCGGCTATCTATCTCGTTCGTCAACGCGGAGACCTCCAGGATGATTTTTGCATAGAAGGTGTTTTCACGCAGCTCATCAACAATAACTTCAACCACGGTTGCACCGAGGTTGTCTATTACATGCTTTATCAAGTCATGAGTCAATGGTCGCGGGGGCTTTATTCCTTCAATTTCCAGGGCTATAGCCTGGGCTTCGAAGGCGCCGATAATTATCGGGAGCCTTCTAACGCCGTTTATTTCCTTTAACAAAATTGCGTATGCGCCTCCGGTTGAAGGGCTGGAAGACAATCCTAATATTTCACACTGAACTTTTTGCAATTAAAAATCTCCTAATATATTCACTTATATTTCTTTATCTCTTCGGTTAAAGCCGGGAGAACTTCGAAAACGTCTCCGGCTATTCCATAATCTGCAACGCTGAAAATTGGGGCATCTTTATCTTTGTTTATGGCTACAATATATTTTGATGAAGACATTCCTGCAAGATGCTGTATAGCGCCGGAAATTCCGCATGCGACGTAAAGCGAAGGAGTTACTGTCTTCCCGGTTTGACCTACCTGTTCGCGGTGGGGTCGCCAGCCTGCATCAACAGCAGCCCTGGAAGCGCCTACGGCGGCTCCGAGCGCATCCGCCAAGTTTTCTACAAGGTAAAAATTCTCCGGTCCTTTCAAACCTCTTCCGCCTGAAACTATTATGTCTGCTTCTGCAACGTCAAGCTTACCTTCGGATTTTTTAAGCTCAACAACCTTTGATTTTAAATTCGGCGAGGCTGCATCTTTTACTATTATATTTAATTCCGTTGTCTGTTCGTTTGATTGAGGCTTAAAAACATTTGGTCGAATTGTAATAATCTTGATTTCACTTTTCAGCTTAACTTCTATCAATGCTTTCCCGGCGTATACCGGTCGTGTGGCAATTACTTCGCCGGAATCGGTTTTCAAGTCTATGCAGTCAATCAAGCAGCCGCCGTTAAGCTTAATGCTTACAAGCGGCGCCAAATCTTTGCCAAGCGAGGTATTCGAAAAGATAAGATACTTGGCGCCGGTTTCTTTCGCGTGGTCGGCAATTATTTGAGAATAAGCCGATGAAGAATAAAAGCTTAAACCTTCATTTTTGTAATGAGTAACCTTAGCAATTCCGAAATTCGGAAGTTCATTTAAGTTTTCTATTTCATTCCCGATTACGATAGCCTCAGGCTCAAGGTTTAACTCATGAGATAATTTTGATACAACGGTTAAAACCTCGAAGGAAACCTTTTTTAGCTTTCCTTCCCTTTGTTCGAGTAGTCCAATAATTTTATCTGCCATT
>JAJYIL010000063.1 GCA_021790055.1 Bacteroidota bacterium | reverse complement strand
TTCCGATCTAATAAATCAATTTCAAATACAATGGAAACTTATACAACAATGGAACAGGCATTGCATCTTTCAGAACAAAAGTACAAGGATATTTTCGAATTTGCACCGATAGGTATTTTCCGTACAGACATTGACGGTAATATATTAAGCGCTAACTCAGCGCTTGCAAGCCTTCTCGGCGCTTCCTGCATCGATGATGTAATAAATTTGGACTTAAAGGCTGATATATTCTTCAACCCGGAAGAAGGGAATAAAATTTTCAGCAAGTATAAGCCCGTAATCGAAGGCATAGACATGGAATTAAAATGGAAAAAGAGAAACGGTCTGCCTATTTGGATTGAATTAAATGCACACATTATTAAAGATGAAGCAGGAAAGATTTTATACTACCAGTGCTTCGTTCGGGATATAAGCATTTCCAGGATTCAAAGAGAACAATTAATCCAGGCTAAAGAAGAGGCGGAAAAGTCGGATTCGCTGAAGACTGAGTTTCTTACGCAAGTCTCTCACGAGATTAGAACTCCGTTAAACAACATAATAACATACACTTCAATTTTAAGAGAAGAATTTGAGGACAGGCTGCCGTTTGGATTTGAAAATGCCTTTAAGGTAATTGATATGAGTTCCCAGCGGCTTATTAGAACGATTGATTTAATCTTGAACCTGTCAAAGATTCAAACAGGAAACTTCGAAACGAACTTCAGCAAGTTTGATATTGAAAAGGATCTCCTTGAAGACCTTACCCTTGAATTCTATTCCAGGGCAAAGATGAAAAACCTTGAGCTTAAATATAAGAATGCGGCAAAGAGGACAAAGATATTCGCTGATCCCTATTCGGTGGAACAAATTTTCTCCAACTTAATCGACAATGCGATAAAATATACACCAGAAGGCGAGATAGATATTATGCTGAAAAATGAAGATAACAAGGTCTGTATTACCGTTTGCGATTCGGGAATAGGAATTTCAAAAGATTATATGCCAAAGCTATTCAGCCCGTTTACTCAAGAAGAAGGGGGCATTAACCGCCGCTATGACGGGACGGGATTAGGCCTTGCGCTCGTTAAAAAATATGCCGACTTAAATCATGCGGAAATAAGGGTAAAGAGTACAAAAGGTCACGGGACTAAATTTACAATTGTATTGCCGCTTACTGACTAGGCTTTTATTTTATGTTCTTGGTAACTTCAATACCAAGCTGTTCCATCCGGTAGCGAAGCTTTGAACGGGATAAGCCAAGTATCTTGGCTGCTCTTACCTGGTTGCCGTTGGTAATGCTTAAGGTTTTCTGAATCAATGTTCTTAACACCAGGTCAATCTGAATGCCCTTAGGAGGAATCTTTAATACGAAGCTGTCATCATCAATAATTTTAGCGCGTGAGGAATCGACAAGAAATGATAAATGATTTTCCTTTAGCTCATCTTCTTCAATCAGTAAAGCCGCTCTCTCCATTACATTCCGCAGCTCCCGTATGTTGCCTTTCCATGAATATGAGACCAGGAGGTTTAAGGCGTCCGGATCAATGCCTTTTATATTTTTATTAAACTTGCCGGCAAACTCTCTTAAGAAGCTGAGCGCGAGCATCGGAATATCTTCTTTCCTTTCACGCAGCGGCGGAATCTGGATCCGGGCTACGTTCAGCCTGTAGAACAGATCGGCGCGAAAGTTTCCTTCCTTAATTTCGTCCTCAAGGTTTCTGTTTGTCGCAGCGAGAACGCGTACGTCAACGGCAATTTCTTTTTCACCGCCGAGCCTGTAAAACTTTTTTTCCTGCAGAACACGGAGAAGTTTTACCTGCAGGTCGAGCGAAAGCTCACCTATTTCATCAAGCAAAATAGTACCGCCGTTTGCAAGCTCAAACTTACCAAGCTTGGTCTTTTGAAGCGCACCTGTAAAGGCTCCTTTTTCATGACCAAACAATTCGCTCTCGGCAAGTTCCTTGGGAATAGCGGAACAGTTTATCTGGATGAAGGGACCGCTGCTTCGCGGGCTTTTTTGATGGATGTATTTAGCAAAAACTTCCTTGCCGGTCCCGCTCTCTCCTTCTAACAGCAGAGTTGTATCGGAACTCCTCGCAAGCTTTTCAACCGATGCAAGCAATCTTGTAATTTTTGTGCTCTTACCGAAATACTCCCGGGTAAGCTCGTCTTCATGCATTATCTGGTGGAGCTTATCAACTTCATCCTTTAATGATAAATTATCAATCGCCTTTTTTAAGATAGCCTGGAGCTGCTCTAAATCTATTGGCTTAAGAAGGAAGTCAAATGCCCCCGATTTAATAGCTGTAACAGCAATTTTAACGTCCGAATAGCCGGTAATCATAATAACCGGTAAGTGGTAAAATTTTTTTTGGAATTGTTTTAACAACTCCAGACCATTGTGAGTAGTTAAATAAATATCTAATAAGATTATTTCAGGTTCAAAGCTTTCCACTTTATCGAATGCTTCTCCTGCTTCAAGGCAAGTCTCAACATCGTAGCCAAGCTTCATTAAAAGCTTCTTTAATGAAACAGCTACAAGGTTGTCGTCGTCAATTATTAAGATTTTGTGCTTCGCCATTCGATTCCAAGATGCCTGGATTAAATGTTACGTAAAACCTTGAGCCTTTACCGGGTTCGCTTTCAAAATCAAGATCAGCCAGATACTCCTGGAGAAGCATCTTACAAACACTTAAACCCAAGCCGGTACCCTTTTCCTTGCTTGTATAAAAGTCCTGAAATATCTTTTCCCTGTCTTCTTCGTTGATTCCAACGCCGTTGTCTTTTACTTCCCAGATTATTTTACCCCCGCTAAGAAAAGTTTTAACGTTTATTTCGCCTCCCGATTCACAGGATTCAATTGCATTGGTCATCAGATTTAGGAAGACCTGCAGCAGCTTGCTTTTATCAAAGCGGCAGTCGGGGATTGAATCGTCGAGATTAAAATTAAATTTAACATTCTTCCTCTCGGCGTTGTAGCGCATAATTCCGAAAGCATTGCGGGTAATCTGGTTGATTGAAAAGGTTGAGGAGCCATTATTATTTTTTTTGACAAGCGTGAACATATTGTCTATGAGGTTCTGTATCCGGTTCAAGGCATCGGTACACACTTCAACAGATTCATTTGCCTCAAAGGGCATTTCATTTTTAATCATCTTAAGATAATCGAGATTTAGCTTTATAGCTGAAAGCGGATTTCTAATTTCATGAATCAGGCTTGCTGTTAACTTTCCGATTATTTGAAGTTTATTATTCTGAATGTTATCGTCGACTAAAGGCATTACGGAAAAACTATTTTGAACACCACAAAAAATTAATCTTGGGCGGTATTATAAATATTTCATCTATAATTAGCAAACTTTTCCCCATAAAAGATTTGCCTTAAATCTCGGTATGATTGATTTGGCTAAAGTTTTTTAGAAGCTACTTAGTTTTGTTTATTTCACTTAATATTTTATCGGCAATTTGACTAACTACCTCGTTAGAATCGTAAAACTTATTATTGATCCTCCGAGATATTTCTTCTGAACGCGGAACCTGATTGTCGGTATTCTGAATATTCTTTGCTTCCTGAGAAAGTTCTAATTTATCCTGGACTTTCAAGTTCGTATTTCCGCTTTGATCTTTACCTTTTTGAGGTAAATCCTTTTGAAAATAAATACTGTTACTATTATTTATGGATTTTATATCCATTTATCTACCTGTTGTAATAAATTAATTTCTTCTTATTTTGAATATATTGTATCTCTTCGGCAAGCTTAGCCATCTCAAGCTTTTTTGCCTTAGCTATATTATCGAAACTTTCTTTAATTTGTTTAGCTAACTTAGTTAAATCCGGCTCAAATATTTTCAATTCATTCTTGGAATAATTAGAAAGAAGGAACTTTTTATGCTTTTGTGATTCATCCAGCAAGCTTTTTATTTTTGGAAAAACCTCCTCAAAATTGCTGCTCGTTATTTGATTGAGATTTTTCAGAACTTCAGTCAGCAAATATTTGATTTTTCCTACTTTATCTTTCATGTCATTTATGAGTTGAAATAGTCTGTTGGAGCAGTACCAAAGTACAATTGATAAGTATTTGTCAAAGTAATGAGCTGTGCCTGAAGCTTTTCATACTGGGTCCGGAGATTATCTGCTTGAGTATTTATTTGAGCCTGCCGAGTGGAAATCATGTTACTGTAATTTTGAACATTATTATCAAAAGAAGATTGCTGTATAGTTAGTAATCCTGCCGAGCCTACAAAAGGATTTAGAGAATTATACAAAGTATTTGCTATCCCATTAGTAGAAGCAAATATATCCTTTACCTGAGATAGGTTGTTCGTAAGGCTTTGTGTTAACAATGAACTGTTTGAAACGCTTAACCCGTTTGTCGGGTCAAAGGAAATACCTATTGACGATAAAGAATTTAAAACATTCGATGATAATCCTGAAACCGGAGATACAGAATCCTGCGTCATTACATTTAAAATAGATTGAGCATTTATATCTCCCGCTAAAACACCCCATCCAGATGTAGTAGACACTGCAGAACTGCTTTTAAGATATGTGTACGCAGCATTAAAATTAGTAATAAAAGTATTTATCTGGTTTGTAATTGAATTAACATCGCTGTTCACACTTACAGTTGCTATTGGATCGGTGGTTTGCATAACCGAATTTAGATTAAAAGTTACCCCTGTTGCCAAATCGCTAATTTTATTTGTGTCTCTTTGTACCTCAACTCCGTTGAAATTTAACTTGGCATTGAGCTGATTTCCTGCAAGAGTAGTATCTGCATAAACATACCCGGCAGTATTTGTAGATTGATCGTAAGCAGTTCTTGTTGTACTAAGATTGAAATTTATAGAACTCAACGCAGTTCCGGTTCCGGTATCGCTAATATTTTTTATTATATTATCTAGTCCGGTATTTTTAGAACTAATCGAAAGCTGGCTTAAACCTGTAGATGGAGAAAAGGATGAAGCTGTCACCACTCCGGAAGCGCCGATTAAATTCGTAGTTGTAATTCCCATGTCTGCAGCAATTGTACCGCTGGAATCCGAGATTGAAATGCTCTTTGTCGGATCGTTAACCGTTATCTGAAGCATCTCATTAGAAGGATTATTTGGATCGGTTATTTTCTGCGCAGTAACGCCGGAAACATTGGCGTTTATGTTCGTAACCAATTCATTCATAAGCTGGTCGTACGTTTCGCTGTTGCTGCCGCCAGCATTATCACTGATTGTAGTTACCGTACCGCCTATGTTAAATGATAATGTACCGGCTGCGCCGGCATAAAGACTTGAAGGCGAAAGTGAGCTTGAGGTTACTACTGCCTGGTTGGAATTTATAGCGGCTGCTATTTTTTGCATTACTGTCTGGTTTGTTTCACCGGTTCCGAGGGTAACGCTTACATTGCTAGTCAAGTTGCCTGTTGGACTCCCTGTAACAATCTGAAATGTTTGGGTACCTGTAGTGGCATTTGCAGTACTCGAAGTTAAGCTTTGAGATTCTGCAATATCGTTTTGCGCAAGCTGCTCTACACGTATTGCATAGTTGCCTATTGACGCAGTATTATCTGCAGTAGCAGTTACAAAATTTGTGTTTGAAGATTGAGCCGTAATCGCTGCAAAAACGGAACTGTTATCAGTTGCTGTAAATCCTGTAAGCCCAGTTATAAATGTATTTAATTTCCCGACTGCTGTAGAGTATGCAGATGATAAATTCTGATATTCGCTTTCAAGATTTTGTAATGGTGTTATTAATGCATTGCTTTGTTCTTCCTGATATGCACTTACTAATGAATTAATTCCTGAAGTTGTTAAAATAGTACCTGACATTTTTTAACCTCACATATTAAAAGCTTTTATCCATGACTCTCTTAACTCGCTCAAAATTCTATAAACTATATCATAGTTTTTTTTCCTCATTTCGTTTTGGCAAAACTGGTAAAGCCTTAATAAACCCGTTGATATTTGCCTTACATCTTCACCTTCCCATCGTAACGAATTTATTAATTCTTGTATTGCCTGGTTGGTCTTTGCAAGATTTCTTCTCTGGCAATTAAGAATAGCAAAATCATAGATTTTTATTAGTAATTGCTGCGGAGTTGCCTCAATAATTTCTTTAACCATATAATTATTTAACGGTTTCGAATTACGCTTTGTCAAAGTTGCCGTGTTGTACATACATTATTCCTTAGACCATAATCGTTATAAAAAATCCCTCTTCTACCTTAGTAGAAGAGGGAAGAATTCGGATTATTCAATTATTGGAAAAGACGGAGTAAACCCTGCGGAGCAGTGTTCATTTGAGCTAACATTGAAGTTGCTACTTGTTCCTGAATTTGTCCCTTAGTCGAATTCATTTGTTCCAGCGCGACATTTGCATCAAACAATCTTGATACAGAAGCCTGAGAGTTTGAAATTGCAGTCGTCAAGAATTCATTCTTAACAGTTAATCGCTGATCAAAGTTACCAATGCTGTCTAATGCTGACGTTACATCATTTTGAAGAGTATTAAGGTAAGGAGCAAGACTGGCAATTGAATTAGTAGTAGCAGTGCTGCTTCCATCTACAGATGCTAATTGATTTAATGCACCTTGAATGTCAGTACTTACATTACTTACTCCTACACCACCAATTGTTGCAGATGCGGATCCGCTTAATGATCCTGTTACTGCATAATTAATACTCAATTTATCTGTATAATCGGCACCGGTTTGAAATGAGAAAGAGCCACTGTTTGCTACAGATGATAATAATGTTGTATTATTATATTTGGTAGTAGCAAAAATGTTGGCTATTTCATTTGCTAATGCCTTTATATCGTTTGCAGTACTAATATTATCAGTAGCTGGATTGGTAGCATTTGCAACTTTGGCTTTAATTTGCGTAATAAGATCATTAACATTAGTAAGTGCAGATTCAGCCGTTGCAAGCATATCTTGAGCAGAACCTACGTTCTGTTGAGCAGCCTGCATAAGTTGTACTTTCTGATTAAGTGATGTACCTACGTTATAACCCGAAGTATCATCAGCAACAGAATTAATCCTCTTACCCGTAGCAAGCTGCAACTGAGCATTCTGCGTGTTCTGAGTAATTGTTGACAATGCATTATACGCACTTAATGCACCAAGATTAGTGTTAATTGAGAAGAGACTCATAGTAAACCTCCATGTGTTTGGTTTTATTATTTTTCCGAACATCCTTGTTCGGCTTTTTGTTATTTAGCTGAGAACTTTCTGTTCTCAAGCATATTATCGGCAGGGTTTTTTAATAGTTTAGCCTTTAGGCATAGCTACCCCCTTAAATCCAAATATTAAGCAAAACTGATTGGTTTAGTCCGGCTTACAGACTATTCATAAACTCGTTACATTGTTCACTAAGATGCCGATTTCCGCTGCGGTTGTATTTTTCAACTTGAAATTCTAATAATGATCTTTCAAAATCTTTAGTTAGTCTATATAATAATAAGCCGCACCAAGGACAAGATGAGCCTGAAAATCATTACCGTCTTTACTTAGATACATTAAGATCAGCGGAATGCACTTGGCGTATTCTTCTTTAATAAAATAACAATACCCGGCTTGAAGCAAATAATATCCCTCGTTTGCAGCGCCAGAGTCTGTCAGTTTTAAAAATAATTTTATCGCCTCATAATATTTCCCTTCTCTTGCAAGGCAAAGTGCAAACTCTTTTATTTCATCGATGCTGCATTTGCCGCTAATAATTTTTCCGGATAATAGATTAATATCGGCATTACAATCGAAATTGAATTTTATATTAAATATCTTGTAGCTCACTTCTTAACAGCTTTCACTAAATATTGAAAGTGCGCCGATTCTTCCTCCAGCGTATCGACGTTTATGTTTGCTTCCTTCATGGTTGAAATCAAATTTGAAGTCAAGCCTTCCATTTTACCAACCACACAATATAAGCCGGCTATTTTATAGCCTGCTTTGTTAAACATGCTTTGTATCGACTGCCTTGTAAAAAATCTAAGGTGCGTGCTGTCCATTATTCCCCATTCCTGGTAATCCCATCTTCCTTCTAAAAGCTGCTTTACAACCGACCAGTGCCTAACGTTAGGAATACTTGCGACAACTTCGCCCCCAGGAGAAAGTTTGCCTTTAATTTTTTCAAGAACGCTGTAAGGATCTATAAGATGTTCCAGCACGTCGGCAAAGATTATCGTGTCGAAATAATTATCCGGTAATTCGTTTAAAGTATCCTCAATTTTACCAGGTATTACTTTGTCAAGCTTTTCCTCGGCTGCCGCCGCCGCTTCGTCGTTATATTCAATTCCCCAGGCTTCGGCATTTAATTTATTCTTCAGCTCAAATGCCAGGTTGCCTGTTCCGCATCCGACATCAAGCAAAACTCTTGAAGAACTATTAATTAGTTGCTGAACATCAGGTCTGGTGTTGTTATAGTATTCATCCTTTTTAATTTTCATCAGACCGGATTGCTTTTCAGGATTATTCTCCTTTTTTTCTCTTCCGTCGCCTGTGTGGACCTGATAACCGGGTTCCAGCTTCTGCAGTTCTTCAAAAGCTTCCAGGGCTTTATCCAGCTTCTTTGATTTATATAAAAGCAATCCTAATTTTTCAAGGGATGCTTTGTCATTTGGATATTGCTTCAGCAAATCTCTTAAAACTTTTTCCGCATCGTCCGTTTGATTTTTACTTATCAGCTCATCTGCCTGTTCAGACAAAATATCTTTTAAATTACTTTCCAATAGCTTTGAGTTGTCTCCCTCGAGCAATGCAATTCCCTTCCATTTATCCCAGAATAACTTTCTATTTCGATCAAGAATTTCGCCGGCGGTTTCTTCCCTTTTTAAATATTTTATGGTTCGTAAGGCTCTTATCGAGCCGCTCCACTCATGCTCATAACCATTCACCGGGACAATATATGATTTCAAATTCTGCTGTTTGATCTGAAGTCCAAGATCCCATTCTTCAAAATAACAAGGCGTATACTGGTTATCGAACTTAATTACACCGCTGTTAAAAAGCTCTGTCTTAACTGCGAATAAAAATCCGGAAACAGCATCAACAGCAATAGGATTCTTAAACGTACCTTTATTAAAATATAAAATATCTTTTGCGGCTTCGAAATTATAGAACGAACCTTGAGGTCCAACTATTGCTGCTTCAGGAAGATTGAGCAAATATCTTTCTATATTTTCAATCGTTTCTTTACTTATATGAAGATCGGCGTTCATAATAAAGGTAACCGGCGTTTGAGCTATATTTAATCCAATGTTCCATGCTCTTGAAACGCCTACATTTTTCTTCATAGCCGCATAATAATCAATCCTCGGATGGTCTTTTAATTTTTCCGCCATCTCAAGTGAATTAAAAATGACTATTACGTCTCCCTCTATCTCTTTCAATTCATCCAGAAGCCTTATAATGTTGTATGGGCTTGCAGGCGACATATCAAGTACCGGTATTACAAAGCCTCTTTTATTGCTATGGTTTACTTTTGATTTTAAGTCTGCCGCTACCGGGATAGAGACTTTTTGTAATGATCTGCTTCTCCATTCTTCTGCTTTGGGGGTTTCAGCTTTTCTTCCAAAGCTTACTTCTAATATCTCTTCTACTCTATGAGAATAAGTATGCGCATTGTGTATTATCTGCCTGCCGTGACTTGCGATCCTTTCCCTTTCAGATTCATGAGCTAAATAATATTTCACTTCGGCGGTAATGTTGTCGTCAGTATACAAACCGAGATCCTCGCCGTCCTTAAACATTTCTTCCTGCCCGCTGTTTCTGGTAATATTGGTAAGCAAGAAAGATCCTATTGACATTACTTCAAAAAGGCGCATGTTAAGATCATTGCGTATGGCATTATTAAAAACAATTTTAGATGCAGAAAAATACTCGGACATTTCATCCAAAAAGCATCTTTTATAGCTTACTTGAGCAACAGAATTTATCTTATTTAATAGCTCTGCTCTTCTTTTATGCATTGAATTAATAGAACCTACAAAGCCCACATCATATATCTTATTAACACTCTTTTTTGAATGTATCTCTATATCTGCAGCTAAGGGAAGCCAAAATATTTTATCTATTCCGGCTTTTTTGAATTCAGGAAGATACTCTCTTTGCGTAATAAAAGTATAATCAAAGTTTTTTGCCCATTCCAGATGATTTTTCAAATTCAGATGTGAGTCAATAAGATAACAAGACGTTGGGAAACCGTGACCTTTTATATTTATGGGAAGAAATCCTGGTACTGATTCAATCCATAAAAATAAATCTGGCAAGGCAACATTTGTAGCAGTTTTAAATATTTGATCAAAATCTAGGGATCCAAAGTTTGTCGGTATATCTTGATCTTTTATAGGAGCCTTTAAATTTTCAAGCTGCCATTGCTTGACCAACTCACCGGGAAGTTTAGGTCCTATAGTAATTACATTATGTTTTTTTCTAAGGGCTCTTTCAATATATGCTGCCGTAGTTGCAGGATATGAGACATAGGAAAGCCAAATTCTCGGATCGCTTTGCATTTATTTGCCTTGATAATT
>JAJYIL010000062.1 GCA_021790055.1 Bacteroidota bacterium | reverse complement strand
AGTAAGGCTTTTCCCTATTCCAAAATCAAAAAAGCTGAAATAACCGATTACTATCCATACAATATTTAAGATGCCGAACCTCTCAATGCCCAGACCTTTTATTAAGAACGGGATAAATACTACGGCAAATACCATCGGTATACCATAACCCATTATATTGTATACGGTATTCTTGGCAATCGATTTTCCGCTGAACATTATATTTAATTCTTCGGATTCTTCCACTTTCATTTTCATGGATGGTTAATGCCTGCTTTTTGATTTTTCTTGTTTTTATGGTTGGGTATTAACATTTGCAAATAATAATCAAAGCCCTGTTTAATAAAATAAATAATGTAGTTTAAGGTTATCAAATTAATTTATTTACTGTTTCATAATTTGCTTTTCGCTTTTATTAACAGAAATTCTTTCCAAAACTGGTATAGATAACAATACCAGTATCTGGCTAATCGACCAGGTACTGACCCTTGTGATCATCACTAAAAACGAAAATCCAATAATTAAAAAAAGATAAACTAAAAAAACTACAGCATATAAATTTTTTCTTTCAAATAGCCTAAACCAAAGCCAGGTTGCTAATAATCCGATAAGATACGGTCCAAGTAATGTACCGCTGATTCCGAAATCGGCATCTAATTCGCGTATATAAGTTCCTGTATTTGTCCACATTGGAATATAATAACCCTTTTGATAATCCGGCGGTCTTTTTAATAATCCAAGTTTAGAAAGTACATGGTAAACCGTTAAAAAAGTATTTTGTCCGAACTCCGTATGTTCTCCTCCCGATTCAAGATACTTACTTAACACGCCAACATCACTGCTGAGATAAAGATAGAGTGTCGGAGTTATAAATATATTTTTTTTATACTTATTTAAACCGGTATTTTCACCTACGTAGCTTTCGCTGCCTCCTCTTGCCAGCCTAACCAAAGAGGCGCTTGCAACAAAAAACGCAATTAAAATTATAAAAGCAATAATCGCATTTGCCTTTGAAAATTTAAAACGGCGGGAAGGCTTATCTTTCAACATGTGTCTAAACAAGATAAAGGTAAATAAGAATTCCAACAGGGCAAAAAGCATTCCTGCTCTGCCCTCATTTGCAAGTTCTTTTATAATTACGCCTATAAAAGGCAAAAATGAAATAAACGAAAATCTTCCCCTGTAAGCCGTATAAATTCCGGCAAAAAATACCGCAACATAGCCGAATACTGAAATAAAAGGAACAACTCCCTTTACTCCGCCTCCCTGGGAGTTTAATATATACACATCAGTCCCATGCAATAACACACCGGGAATGCTGCCGAATAATTTTATTAATACCATCCAATTTTGAATACCGGCATATAGACCTATAATACTGTAGATGATAATTGCATACTTTAACGTTTTTCCGCCATCTGCAAAAATTGATAAGTTTATATTCGATTTCTTCGAAGCTAAAGATGAGTTCTGGTACCTGTTCCTTGCGCTTGTTATTGTAACAACTCCGAGGACAAAAGATAAAAAGGCAGCCCCCATATAAAGCCATGCAATTAATGGAACATTTACATAAGGAAGTAATTTTAGTTCGTATAAACAAATTAAGAAGCTCCAGATAATACAGTAAATAGATAAATGATTAATCCATTTACCCAGTATTACCTTGCCCGTTATTATGCCGAGCGCTGCTATAACCAGTACTAATAAAAAAACCATAAAAGAAATTAAAACTTCATTCTATATAATTTTATAATCTTTCTAAAAAAATTTGCTTCTTTTTCCTGAAGGGGATTCCTCATTTTTTCTCTTGTAACCGCTGTATCTCCCAAAAAGACAAAAGGTATAAATATAAATGAAAATATGAAAACAGCTCCTAAAATGATTAATGCTTTTTTAGGACCGTATTTTAACTCGGGAGGAACTGCTTTATCAACAACTAAAACTGTAGGTATACTTTTCTGCTCCTCAACTTTTGCCTGTTCGTACATAGGCATTACAATTTCCATTATCTCCTGCTGTATCTTTACCTGGCTGTACGCCTTCAAATATTGAATTGCGATATCGGGCATATCCTTAAACGGATACAAAACATTTGAGCTTGAGGTCAAATCCGGCGAGCTTTTCATTTCCTGTATTTTGTCTTTTAAAAGATTCACCTCCGCCATAACTCCCTTGTATTGAGGAGATTCTTCTCCAAATTGCTGCTTCAAAAAATAAGCCTGCATTTCTTTTTGACTCAATTCCGCCTCAACCTGTGCTGCAGCCTTTACGGAAACTTCAAGCTGTTCGGGTACTGCAACTATACCCCATTTCTTTTGAAAATTATAAAGCGAATCCTCGGCTCTTTTAAGATCAGCCATATTTTGCTTATACCTTTTTTCAATAAATATTCTGTTATTCCTTGCTCTTTCAATATTGTATTTGATATTTAGGCTGTCGACCAAATTTACCATGTAATTAGCAATTTCAGCGCTCACATTAGGATTTTTATTAATTACACTGAAGACAAGCATTCCATACTGGTTAGGCTCGAAAGAAATATCTGTTCTGAATGCCTTTAATGCTTTATCCATATTATTATCGCTTATCTCATAATACTTCATTAAATGGAATTTCTTTATGATGCCGGTTAAAGCCATTCTGCTATTAATAATTCCCAATAGAACATCTTCGGAGGTGTTTGATACTCCGAAGGCTCTCGCTCCCAAAGATACAAGGGATGATTTGCTTCCTAACAAATTGGAAAGACCGCTTAATCCGCTCATCTGCTCATTCGGAGGAATCATAACTGTAGCAGAAGCTCTATAGGTTATAGGTATTAAAAATGAAATTACCGTCGATATTATTATGATAACGGATATGTTTATTATTAAAAATTTTTTCCATTTAAATAAAATATAAAGGTAATCGGAGAGAGTGTGCTTTTCGAAGGTTTGTTGTTCTGCCATATTTATTTTGAATTATTAAGCGATATTATTAGTAAAATTGAATGTAAAGTTAATATAATTATTATAGTGATTGCAACTCTATTTTTAATAAATGGGAAGTGAAATTCAACTTGGCATTATTTCAGTAAAATCATTTTCTTCACTAAAGTATAATCGCCAGCTTGTATTCTATCCGGATGCATCGATATGCTATAGAAATAAACTCCGCTCGAAAGTGCCGATGCATTAAACTCAACTTCATATTTCCCTGCAGGATCTTGCTTATTCACCAGTGTAGAGACTTCCCTGCCGAGAATATCATACACTTTCAAACTAACATGGCTGGGCGCTGATAGCTGATAGCTGATTGTTGTGGTTGGATTAAACGGGTTAGGAAAGTTTTGTCCGAGGTTAAATTTTGCCGGCATATCTGATGCATATCTTTCGACAGATGTAGTCATCTCTGAAATTGGTCTTGTCCATACCCCGCAGCCATGCGTCCCGATAAAAATATTTCCATTAAATGGGATAATAATTCTTGCATCAATGTTTTCCAAACCCTCATTTACAGCCATCCATTTTGATGCGTTATGACTGCTAACGTATATACCGCTGTCAGTTATAGCAAACAGATCCACGCCGGAAGCAGAAAGCGCTGTAATATGTAAATTCGATAATCCGTTATTAACCGCCGTCCATCTGTTACCGCTATCTGTTGAAAGATAAACGCTATTATCGGTTCCTGCAAACAAATAATCTCCTTCAATTGCAAGCGAAGTTACAGTAGTATTAAATAAGCCGTTGTTTACCGGGGTCCAATTATCTCCTTCATTGTCGGACATATATACTCCGCTATCTGTTGCCGCAAAAATATTCGTTCCTTTAAAGACAATGGAATAAACTGTACCCGGGTTTTTTAAGCCGTTGTTTATTTGAATCCAACTTAAGCCTTCATCGGACGAACGAAAAATACCATAGTTATTTAATGTCCCTGCAAACAAATTTCCTCCTGAACCTGCAAGACAATTGATAGAATAAAATCCATCTCCCATGCTATTATTTAATGCATTCCAGCCTGAACCGTTATTAGTGGTGCGGTAAATACCGGTGTAAGCAACCCCTGCAAAAATATTATTATTTACTTTGGCAAAAGAAGTAACAATTAAATTCTCCAGACCATTATTAACAGTGTTCCAGCTAGCACCTTGGTCGGTAGTATAGTATACACCATTTCCGGTGCCCGAAAATAGGGCTGTGTCAGTATTAAGGAACGCTGTTACGATTGTATTAGCTAAACCATTATTCGCAGCCTTCCAACTTGCACCGCTATCATTCGAAAGATAAACACCGTGAATCCAAGTCCCGGCAAATAAATTCGTATCTAATTCGCAAATTGAGTTAATTGTAAAGTTAGTCAAAATATTGTTGGATGTATTCCAGTTGCTGCCGTTGTTTGTAGATGTAAATACACCTCCACCATCTGTGCCTGCAAAAAGTTGTGATTTCACAACAGCAAAAGATAAAACGTTTTTGTTCGCCAATCCGCTATCTACCTCTTTCCAGTTGGCACCTTTATCTACAGTAAGATAAACTCCTTTATCCGTGGCGGCAAAAACAAAATTTATCCCTTGACCATTATTGTAAGCCGTAAGTGAGCGGACATAATAGTTATATTTTAAACCATTGTTAATTTGGTTCCAGTCAGCACCGTTATCGGTTGAAAGATACACTCCGCCGCCATCTGTTGCTGCAAAGATATTCGTATCGGCAGTAACAATAGACTGAATTACTTTTTGAACCAGACCATTATTGACCGTTTTCCATGATGAACCTTCATCTGTAGAAAGATAAATCCCGTTTCCATCTGTTCCAACAAAAATACTTGAACTCGAAACAGCAATTGAATTTATATATTCATTAGGTATACCCGAATATTTCCACGATGAGCCGTTGTCGCTTGAGACATAAATTCCGTCATTGTTGGTCCCTGCAAAAATATTTTTACCGGAAGCGGCAAGACATAATACATCGGAATTTGATAATTTATTATTGTTTGACGACCAGCTTGTTCCGTCATCAGTTGAAATATAAACCCCCATGTTGGTTGCAGCAAATAGATTTGTCCCAGTTGCTGCCAGGCAATGGATATATCCGCCGTAAGGTCCGCTCGTTTGTTTCCATTGTGCATTTATTATTGGGGAATTCAGAAATAGAAACAGAATGAACATTAAATAGGAACAGAATATTTTTTTCATATCCTTCCTCATGTTAAGGAAATAATTTATATACTCTTAAGAGACAATTTAATAAAAGATTATATCTTTTAACGGATAACTTAAGTTTGTATTAATATCTTAAAAGATCTCTGGAATCAATTCGAGAGTTTTATTTTAACGGATCATACACAACCCAGCCGCTTTTGGGAGGCAGTATAAACGTAGTCGTAGAGCGTACTCCGGTATCAAGCGCACCGTCAGCATGATAATCGTACCAGCCGCTTGGTTTACCTACATTAACCTGCCAGGAACGAGTTGGATGCCTGTTAACGCAAACAATTACTCCGTTATTGTATACAACTTTCACCTGCCCCATAAAATTTTTACTTGATATTTTATCATAAGTAGCCGGATGGCTTCTAATATAATCTGAAACGGTTTTTAATGTATCATTATCGTTGTAAAGAATTTTTATCGGCTCGGCATTAGCATAATCGTTCTGCACACTGAAGACATATTTGTATTCAAGCTTCGCTTGTGCAACAATACTGTCGTTGCTGTCCCAGGTTAAATCCGGAGTTGGAATATATCCTCCATGCCCGTATGCAAGTTCGGTTGCGATGTACTGAAAAACCATATCCTTTGTTACCCTTGGAGTATTATAATCGCTTTTTGCATAAAAGAGAGGATAATATCCGACACCGTGTATAAACGCCTTTTGTCTAAGCTTCAGCATATCGAAATCAACAAACACCGGGAAATTCTTCCCTTCGGTAAATTTATTTGGAATATCAAGCCTTGCCTCAATATCGTCTGCATATCCCTGATAAAAAATTTGATTTCCTCCTTCTCCTTGAACGGGACCGCCATTATTATCTCTCAATGTATCGAATAGCGCTCGATAGTTTTCTAATGTTCCGCGAAACATACCGGCGCCTGCAACCGATGAATCGTAGTCTACATAATTTATAGACGGCAATATACTTGAGCTTACATCTAAATAGCTCCCATTTAGATTTGGAAAATCTTTTTGAATCAACCTGCTCCAGACTCCGGCATAATAAGCAGCCCTTGAAGGCTTTAACAGGTATGATTGCTCTCCTTTATAAGATATATTTTTATATGCCTTAACTTTCTTACCATTAGAGGTAAGTGCAATATCGGCATCCTTGTAGCCGGGTCCGATAGAGCAGCTATCGGCATTCTTGTAATAATCAACATAATTTTCGTGAAGTCCAACGCGGTAGTTATATAATCGTGCTTCCATTATAACGGAATTAAGCATAGGTGTACCTCCGTAATAACGATTCGCTGGTAATACACACGGAAGTCCGTCATCATATCCGGAATGCCCATAAGAGGCACCTGCGCCATGGTTTGCCTGCCAGTTGTGAATTTGAAGCCAAATATTTCTTATTCCGTCTTTGTACATCCTTTCTAAATATCTTTCTGGTGAAGATTTGATAAGCCGGTTAAAGGGCAGGCGGAAATCCCAGATCATATATTTTGCAGACTCCCGTTTATATTCGGAAACCGGATTGGGAACATTCGGAAATACGTCTGTTATATTTGATGACGTGGTTAAATAAATAGTCTCCATCATCCGGTTTCTGTGCCCGTTGGTTTTAGGATTATAAATAATGTTTTGTGCGTATCTAATTGAGCTTTCAGAAGAAGTTGATGTATCGTAGACTTCTATTTGCGAAGCATTGCTTAATTCCCAGTCATCATAAAAAGAAGTAAAGATATTATTCCCGTAAAGAATATAGAACAACGGCAGGTATGGTACGGCAATAGCTGCAGGCTTTTGAACATGCTCGCATCTGTCGAGTTCAAGATGTAAAGCTTTGTCGGAATATTCACTGTCAACTTCAACAAGGATTGTTAATGTTCTTCCTTTAATTTTAAATTTGTACTTATATTTAATAAAATCATTCCCGTACGCCATTTCCCAATAAGCAAGAACTGTATCGCCAGGTAATACACGATGATTAAGCAGACGAAATGCTATGCCGTGGTCGAAAGGATATCTTGCTGCGCCTTCCAAGAAAGCATAAATTCCACCGAAGTTACTTGGTAGGAAATAATCTCCATTATTATTATAAGCTTTCAACACGTTAAATGAACCGCCGTTCGTTGATTTGCCGGGAATAACCGTGTATGAATAACATAGGTTTCTGTTTAGATAAAAATTATATGTATTAGTACTTGCATTATATGAAACAGAATTAGCACCTTGTATACGCGTTGGTTGAACTCCTATCTGCCCGCAGTAAAATAGTGGCACAAAGACAAGTAAGCTAAAAATCAAGAATAAATATTTCACAGTTTCTTATTTCATTAAAATCATTTTCTTTGCCGAAACATAATCTCCAGCCTGTATTCTATAAAAATAAATTCCACTCGAAAGCCTGCTTCCATTGAATTCAACTTCATAATTTCCGGCAGGCTTTTCTCCATTTACTAGTATAGCTACTTCTCTCCCAAGTACATCATAAACCTTAAGCGTAATTAATCCGCTCTTTGGGATTTGATAATTTATGACAGTTGATGGATTAAACGGATTGGGATAGTTCTGAAACAAATAAAAAGTTTGAGGTACTTTTTCCGTAGTTGGTTCATGGATTGCGGTTAACCCATCCAGCGAGAGTTTCCAGACTCCCCTTGCGTTTGTTCCGGCAAATAAATTTGAGCCGCTTACCGCGAGCGAGTATATACATACGTCGGTCAATCCTGCGTTAGCAGCAGACCATGTCGCTCCGCTATCTGTTGAGACCAAAACTCCATGATCATTAGTTCCCGCGAAGAGATCTAAAATCTTCGTTCCGCTAGTGTCGACTGCGAGGCTGTAAACCCACGTGTTTGAAGAGATTGTCGATGTATTTAAATCCGTTGGGCTCCAGCTCGCCCCGTCATCGGTCGATGCATAAAGTACATAATCTGTTGCCGCAAAAAGTTTCTTGCCGCAAAAAACAAGGGCATTGATATTTTCAACCACCGGGATGCCATTGTGCAGAGAACTCCATGTTAGTCCGTCATCCGTCGATAAAAACACCCCGCTGCCCCTTGTACCAGCAAAGATGTCTATTCCTCCTTGCTTATTCTGACTCCATGCGAGTGCAGAAACATCACCTTTTAATCCGGTGCTATTCCATGTTTTCCCGTTATCTGGGGAGATGAACAAGCCGCTCCATGTCCCGGCAAGAATGAGAGTATCCCCTTTCGTCTCTTTTGCTGAAATAAGTGAAACCACTTCTCCTGTATTACTCAATCCGGTTGTATCCCAGCTCGTACCGTCATCTGTCGAAAGGAATACGCCTGTCGGACCCCCGGCAAAAATATTCTTGCCGGATATAGTAATTGCGTTGATATCAATGCTGTTGATGCCGTTGTTCATCGCAGCCCAATGAGAACCACTATCTGTAGAAAGGAAAACACCGGAAGGAAAACTCCCGGCAAAGATATGGTTTCCGGATTCAGAGCTATCGACTGCCAGTGCATTGATTGTAAGTGAATTACTAATTCCAATATCCGCCGGTTTCCATTGCACTCCTTCGTTGGTAGAAAGAAACAAGTCTGCATTGGTGCATGCAAAGAAGTTTGATTCGACTACTGTAAGCGATCGTACATCCCCTTCCCAGTCCCCCCATTCCCACGGTCCCGCAATAAGTCCGTTGCTCATATCGGTCCAATCATATCCATTATTGCCCGATAGAAAAACTCTACCTCCTTGTGTCCCGGCAAGAATAACTGGAACACCCGCGACTTTTGCGTATACCGACAGAGCGGTTACTACAGTATCCGACAAACCCGAATTTATAGAATTCCAGCTTACTCCATTATTGGTTGAAAGGTAAACGCCGTTCCTTGAAGCAGCAAATATATTCCTTCCGCCGGTACCGTCGGAAGCAACGCAGATGGCTGATATTCCGATATTCTCTAGCCCCGCTGATTTCCAAATCCCGCCGTTATCGGTGGAAATATAAACACCGGAATTTGTTCCAATATATATATTGGAATCACCAATGAATGCAACCGCATTCACACTAGTATTCCCCAACCCGATACTCGAAGAAGTCCCGTTTGCACCATCATCAGTTGAACGATAAAAAGAATAATTAAAGTGCGAAACCAGACCGTCGTTGGAAGACACAAAAAGAGTTGTACTGCTGGCAGCGAGTAGTTGCATATTCATCCATGGTATGCTATTTCCAGTAACGCTCCAATGAGCACCCTCATCAACGGAAATATAAATCTTCGATCCTATAGCAATAAGTTTATTACCTTCTTTTGCAATAACGCCTACGCCGGCATTTGCTAATCCTGTTTCATTCCAAGTAGTACCATTATTTGTTGAGTAGAAGACGATACCGCCAGCATTTGTGAAGATATCACTGCCTATAGATATAAGTGAATTAATCTGACCGCCGTAAGGTCCATTTGTTGGTGTCCAATAATTCTGTGCAAAAGATGTTGTATATAAAAGTAAAAATATTGTAAACAGTTGAAAAATTTTTCTCATAGGTAACACCCTGTCATTTCAACAATATCATCTTCTTAATCGAAGTATAACCCCCTGCCTGAATCCTATAAAAATAAATACCGCTGGATAATCTACTGCCGTTAAAATTAATCTCATAACTTCCAACCGGCTTTTCTTCATTAACCAGTGTTGCTATTACTCTTCCAAGTATATCATAAACTTTAAGCGTAACTAATCCGCTCTTTGGAATTTGGTAATTAATAATAGTAGACGGATTAAATGGATTGGGATAATTCTGACTCAGAGAAAAATTTTCTGGTAAATTATTTCTATTGGTTTCAATACCAGCTATCAGATCATCTAGTGGGCTACGAAAAACACCGCCATTTGTTCCTGCAAAAATAAAATTATCTTTAATAACAAAAGATGTAATATTATAATTACCCAAACCTGAGTCTACTCTTGTCCAATTAACACCATTGTTAATTGTTAGGTAAATACCTCTTGCACCATCGCCGACAAAAACTTTGTTACCGTAAAATGCAAATGCTGTTGCTTCAACTGGTCCCTCTCTAACTGAGTTCCAGCTTTCACTATTATCTGTGGAAAGAAAAACTCCCCCTCCATTTGTTCCTGCAAATATGTTGGAACCATTCACCGCAAGTGCATTAATATTTGTATTTGTTAAACCTGTATTCTGTTCTGCCCAGTTTTTACCATCGTTTGTGGAAAGGAAAACTCCAGCATTGTTAGTTCCGGCAAAAAGATCATTTCCTTTTACTATAATTGATGTTACATAAGCGCTGTTTAAGCCTGAAGTATCTACTACCCAGTTAGCGCCATTATCATCAGAAGAATAAATACCCCCCGAGCTCCCTGCAAAAAGAATTGAATCTTTGGCCGCCAGTGTAATAATCCAATTATTTAATT
>JAJYIL010000061.1:10285-10613 GCA_021790055.1 Bacteroidota bacterium | reverse complement strand
GTGCAAAAGATCGGCGGCTTTGTTTTGAACGGCGCTCTCGACGATATAGATAAGGAAATAAATACATCTAAAATAAAAGATGGAGAGCCGCTGACGGTTTATAATCCATTAGCATGGAATAGAACCGACATCGTGAAATTCACACTTCCCAAAGGCGATAAAAGCGATTACTTAATCCTGGATGGAAACGGAATAGAAATTCCATCTCAAATGATAAAAGTTGATCGATTCACGAATAAAATAATTTTTATTGCGGATAATGTTCCTTCTCTCGGGTACAAAACTTATATTTTAAAGAAGGGAAAATCGTTCGATGATAAGACCGGTT
>JAJYIL010000061.1:0-10275 GCA_021790055.1 Bacteroidota bacterium | reverse complement strand
TACTTCTACAGGCTGGGTAAATAGCATCTTTGATAAAAAGAATAACAAAGAAGTCCTAACCGGCGAAGGCAACAAGCTTCAGCTATTACAGGATGAGCCAAAACAATGGGACGCCTGGAACCTCGGTTTGACAGGAGTTGAGTATCCATCGCATTTTAGAAAAGCAGAAGTTATTGAATCCGGTCCGGTTAGAACAGTAGTAAGACTGTACCGCGATTATTTAAAGCCGGGTGTTAGGAAAGATTATCCGACAGTTGATTTTCCAAATTCATTTTTCACCCAGGATATAATTCTATATAATGGAATAGACCGTATTGATTTTAAAACCGATGCCGATTGGTGGGAATCTCATACAATGCTGAAGGTCGCTTTCCCGGTTTCAGTGAAGGATACAGATGCAACTTACGAAATTCCTTACGGAACAATTCAGCGCTCAACCCAGCGTATTACAAGCTGGCAGAAGGCTCGTTTCGAAGTTCCGGCAGAAAGATGGGCTGACCTTTCGAACAGCGGATACGGCGTCAGCCTTATAAATAATTCTAAATACGGTTATGATATTAAAGATAACGTAATGCGCTTGTCTCTCCTTCGCTCGCCCAAATGGCCAGATCCGACTGCCGACATGGGAAAGCATTCGATGGACTATTCTCTTTATCCTCATTCAGGAGATTGGAAAGAAGCTAATGCCGTACGCCGCGGTTATGAATTTAATCAGCCTCTGATTGCAAAGCTTAATTCAATTCATAACGGAAAGCTGCCGGAAGAAAAATCTTTTATCAAGCTCCAAGGCGATGATGTTGTTTTAACATCTGTAAAGAAGGCATTGAACTCTGATGCATGGGTTCTTCAGTGGTATGAATCGAAAGGAAAAAATACCGAAGCAATGCTAACCCTTCCGCAAGTTCCCAAGAAGGTGCTTGAGTCTAATTTCATGGAAGTTGACGGTAAGCCGGTAAAGTTTGAAGGGAATGTTGTGAAAGTATCGACGAAGAAATTTTCGGTAGTAACACTAAAGATTTATTACTGATTATATACAGCATTAAGAACAATTAAAAGCACAGGTTGAATTGTTTGGAAAACTTCGTGTTGCACAGGCTCGGTCTACAGCAGGCGAAAAAGTTATTAGACATAAGCAAATGATGACAAAACTACGTCAACGAATAAATGCAAAAAATCTAACAGCCGGTATCTTTTGAAATACCGGCTGAACTAAGAGAGGGTTCACTTCATCAAAATAAATTTTTTAGTCTCCGAAAAATTGTTTGCTTCCATTCTGTACAGATAAACGCCGCTTGCCAGCTTGCCCGCATTAAATTCAATTTTATAATATCCTGCAGGCTTTTCCCCATTTACCAGCGTTGCGATTTCTCTTCCCAAAAGATCATAGATTTTTAAAGTTACAAAACTTGCTTTCGAGATTGAGTAGCTTATTGTCGTTGCCGGGTTGAATGGATTAGGATAATTATTATAGAGTTCAAACCTCATAGGAGTTTGGTTGCTTTGTTCAACTGATGTTGAAGTTGTATTTATCATAATCGGATAAGATTCAAGTACCGTTGAATCCTTCATGATTACTTTCAGCCTGTAATAATAGGATGTTTGTAAGCTTATGCTGCTGTCAATAAATTGAGATATACCGGGTGCGACTTCTGAATAATCAATAAAGGAACCGCTGCCGGTTTTTCTTTGAATTGTAATGCTATCGCTTTCTGTATTCCTGTTCTGCCATTGGAGCAGTACGGAAGAGCCGTTGGGCTGGCTAATCTTTAAGCCATTCGGCGATTCAGGATAAGTATAAATTAGAATATCTTTTATTTCATTGAAGCCGCCGGTAGTCCTGTTATAAATTCCGAAGTTGCCGCCGTCGTCCCAAACAAACGCCGGCACGCCGTGCTGGAGAGCCTGATCCATAACTGTAGCATAAGCGTACATTCTCGGGTTGTATGCGCAACTCTTCGTGAATCCGAATTCACCAAGTATTACCGGGATGCCTGTCTTCTTAGACCATGCCGTGACCTGATCGAACTTTCCTTTTATGACAGAGAAGATAACTGAGTTGGTAGTATCGCCTCCGTTAAGACCGAACGGATACGGATCATAAGAATGATAGTAGCCGATGAGATATTTGTCGGAAGTATCCGGTATAGCTGCAGTAACCAACTGATCGGAGTTTGACCACATATAACCGGAGAATGAAACTATCCTTGTCGGGTTAGTTTGCCGGATAATTTTTAATACCTGCGCATTAAGCATATTGACATTCTTAGCAGACATCGGGTATGGCTCATTTAAGATTTCAAATATCAGACTGTCTGATTTATTTTTAAATCTTTCGGCAATCTGGCTCCAGATGCTGTCGAAGCGCGCAATGTTTGCTGGCGTAGTTGAGTCTTTCAGCCATGCTTCATGATGAGCGTTGATAATGATAAATAATTTACGCTCTAATCCCCAATCAACAACCTGCTCAACCCGGTTCATCCATGTGCTGTCAACTTTGTAAGGCGAAGTTGTTGATGTATGCTTGTCCCAGGTAATCGGTATCCTGATTGCGGTGAACCCGGCATTTTTGTAATCGTCAAAAGCGCGCTGCTGCAGCGGCGGATTATTCCAGGTGCCTTCGCCGTCCGGCGGTTCCATTGTATTCCCGATGTTAATTCCCCTTGCCATCCCTTTAACTGCCTCTTGTGCAGTCAATTGAGCTTTCAAACTCACCGCACCTATAATCAGAAGCAGTGTTGTTATTCTTAAATACATAACCATACGTGTTCCTAACTTTATCAATTTATTTTATAATTAAATTTTTATATGGATTAAGCATGTTCCCCTGACGATATTTGTGAAGAAGACTTCCTTTTCCAATAAAAATAAACCGGAAGTCCGAAGCCGAGCATAATGATTCCTGCAATTGCCTGTTCAGGTTTTTCGATTAATGTACTGACCACAAACCAAACAGCAATTGCAATGAAGAATAAGGGGGTGAATGGATAGCCCCACGTTTTATATTCCCTTTTTGCATCCGGCATTTTTTTTCTGAGGATAAATATTGTTGCTGCGGTTAGAGCAAAGAAAATCCAATCAGTAAAGACAACGTATGAAATCAGATTCTCGAATGTTCCCCAGAATAAAATAAGAATTACTGCCCAAGCCGATTGAAATATTATTGCGTAATAAGGCGTGTTGTATTTCGGGTGAATCTTGCTGACTTGCTTAAAAAATATTCCGTCGCTTGCCATTGCAAAATAAATTCTTGGAGCTGTTAAGGTATAAATTCCGGCAGTACCGAAAGTTGAAATGAAAATTGCAAGAGCAATTAAACCTCCGCCGGCAGGACCAATAACTGTTTGTACAGCATCTGCTGCAAGACTCGATGATGCTGCAATTGAACTTACCGGAAGCAAATACATATAAGCAATATTTATAATTACGTAAATACCCGTTACCGCAGAAGCCGCAATTATCATTGCAACCGGAACATCCCGTTTAGCATTCCTTGCTTCACCGGCTGTGTAAGTTGCATGCTGCCATCCGCCGTAAGACCAAAGAACACCAACCATGGCAATTCCAATTCCTGTCCATGCATTTGTTGAATTATAAAATGAGATTGAAAAATTTGTCAGATGACTGCTACCGAGCAGAAAGCCAATTAGAATTACTCCGAAAATCCCAATCAGCTTTAGCAAAGTAAATAAGTCGCTGAATATTCCTCCTATCTTAACACCGAAAACATTTATAACAGTTAGGATAAAAATTCCGGTAACGGCTGTTATCTTAATTCCAATTATATTGAGGTGAACAAAATATCCAAGGTAAGTTGCAAACGCTACACTGAGCGCTGCAATGCCGCCGGTGTTAACAACTAAAAAATATGCCCAGCCGTAAAGAAAGCCTGCAAGTTTTCCATAGCCCTCCGAAAGATAAACATAGACTCCTCCTGCGCTAGGCATCATCGAGCCAAGCTCTGCAAAGGTTAAAGCGCCGCAGAGAGCCTGAATGCCGCCTATAAGCCAGACAAAAATTATTAATGAAGGAAACGGAATTGCTCTTGCTATAATAGACGGAGTTAAGAAAATTCCGGAGCCGATCATAGAGCCGATGGCAATCATTGTCAGATCAAAACGGGAGAGTTCTTTCTTCAGTTGATTCATAGAATTTATTTTAAATAAAATCCTGCCGAGAGCCATCCGCACCAATGCTTTAACGAAAACGGCGCTGTCGTTCCGAGATTTGTATGCTTAATTGGAATTACTCCTTCCGTCCAGCTATCGGAATATGCAAACATCTTTCCATCTAATCTTTTACCGGTGACATTTTCAATTATCTTGTCTGTTGCAAGCAATCCGAATGGAACCGAAAACTTTCCGCACCAAACAGGAGAAGGAGGATTGTCTTTGGGAGTTCCCCAAAGTTCTCCGGTAAGATTTTGAATTTTATCTCCAGTCAAGATTCCGTTGAAAGTATCTTTTGCAATTCTTTTATCGTTGTCTGTTGCAAGCTGATGGGCTTTTATATCTTCGCCGTAAGGAATATTATCGAAGTCTCTGCCGTAATGATCTGCATCGGTTGATATCAAAAAGAAAATATCTTTACCGGGCATTAACTTATTTTGTTTGATGTAATCTGAAATTATTTCTGCCAATTCATTACTTACTTTTTCCATTCTTTCAATCGGCATTTGCGTAACCATAAGTGGAGTAATTTTAATATCCCGGTTGTAATATTGAAGGAAGGGAACCAGCGCCTCAATCGAGTGTTCGATGTCCTGAGCTTTGTCACTGACCATGAAGTCGTTCTTATTCAATTTACTTTTTATAATGTCTCTTAAAGGAGAAATGCCGACATTGCCGAATGGTCCATGCCAATATTTATATTCATCAAAGATTAAAACATTTTTCGGATCGTTCAAAGCCTGCCGAACAGTACCGTGTGTAACTCCGAAGATTACTACTTCTTTTGTTTTGATCAATTTAAAAAGAGGATAATAAACGCTGCCGGCATAAAGATAATCATCATGTGGAGAGATTGCAGCAACTAGATTTTTAGCCGGAAAATCATCTGCTTTTGTTGAATGAGCTGAAAGATATTTCATCAGCATATTCATCTCTGCCGGAGTCCAGCAGAAGCCGACGTTATCGCGGATTGGTCTTACGTTCTGAGACATGGCAGGTTCCGGATTAAATATTGATAACAACAAAAATAAAAAAAATGAAAAAGTAATTCTCATTTCCATATTAAGCCCCATAATTTAAGTGTGAAATAAAGATTACAGGCAATTTAATGCAGCATATCATGAAGTCAAAGAGAAATGAAAAGAAGTTCCGGGCATCCAACAGGAATTACAGCAGGACACCCGGAGCGTATTATGAAAAAATTATTTAAGCGTAACAACATCCTTAAGCCTAATATCGCGTGAAGAATTTCCGATCATTATTTCGTATTTACCGGGATCTACAGTCCATTTGCTATTATCAATATTGTAATAAGCGAACGCATCTTTACTGATCGTCATTTCTACTAGTTTGCTTTCGCCCGGTTTCAATTGAACTCTGGTAAATGATTTCAATTCTTTAGGAGCTCGTTCAACTTTGGGATCAATGGCTCCAACATAAAGCTGTGCAACTTCTGCGCCTGCAACTTTACCGGTGTTTTTCAAATCGAATGTAATTTTGTAAACGGGCTCGCCGCTCTTAGCAGATTCATTTATCTTCAAATTATCGAACTTGAAGGTTGTGTATGATAATCCATAGCCGAAAGGATACAGTGGTTCAATATTATTTTTATCGAACCACCGGTAGCCGACAAAAATTCCATCAGAGTAATCCGAAATGCTGTCTTGAACCTTATAAGTTTTATAAGCAGAGCAGTCTTCCCAGCGTTTAGGAAAAGTTATCGGCAGCTTGCCGGATGGATTGAAATTGCCGAGCAGAACATCGGCGACGGCATTGCCTATTTCTTCACCGGCAAACCATGTTTCAATAATTCCTTTTACTTTGTTCTGCCAATTATCCATTAAGACAGGCGAGCCGGTAGTTAATACTACAATTGTATTCTTATTTACTTTAGAAATTTCATTGATCAATTCATCCTGGTTGTCCGGTAAAATCAGGTTCTCTCTGTCTCTGCCTTCGGTTTCAAATTCTGCCGACGTTCCTGCAAAGACAACCGCTACATCCGAATTGGCTGCCGCTTTAATTGCATCTCTCAGTAAATCTGAGCCAGTTTTACTCCATGAGAAAATGCACGTTGCATCTCCAACGTTGTCGTAATATTCAATTTTGATTTTATATTTTTTATTAGCATCAAGATTCATCTTATAAATGTGGCTTCTTGCCGAATGACTTGTCCAATCATCTACAACCTGCCTGCCGTCTATAAAGAATCTGCAGCCGTCGTCGCTGACAATATTTAAAACATAATTACCTGATTGCGGAACCTGCATGTAGCCAGTCCATCTGATTGAGAAATGATCTTCGGGAAATCCCTTTTTAGGCGAACCTGTTCCCCACATAAAATTAATTTGCTTATCGGTTCTCGTAAAAGACGCCCTGCCATTTAGATTTTCATTTGCAAAATATTCACCTTGCAAGCCATGAGCTTTTCCGTCCGGTGTAAACAAGTAATCGGCTTCAACCGGCGAAGCATCTTCGGTAAATTCAACTCCCGGTGCATAGTTTATCTTCACCTTGCTGCCGAGCTTATCTTTCAAAGCTTCCAGGGGTGAGACCGAGAATATAGGCGTAACATGCGCGCTGCCGCCGCCGCCGGTCCTGGCAAATGCCGCATCCGGACCGATTACAGCAATTGATTTAATCTTATCTTTTTTTATAGGAAGAATTCCATCTTCATTTTTTAATAGAACTATTCCTTCGCGCGCAACTTTTAAGGCAACCTCACGGTTCTGCGTAGAGTTTAAAAGCTGCGGTTCTGCCTTTCGCGGATGATCGAACAAGCCAAGCTTAAAGATAACGTACAATATCCTTTTTGCTTTATCATTAATTGCCTGCTCGCTAACCTCGCCGCTTTTAACTGCGTTCAGTAAAGTTGATTCATTTAAATAATCTCCGGTAGGCATCTCGAGGTCAAGTGCGCTTTTAGCCGTTGGAATGGAGCTGTGCACCGCACCCCAGTCGGACATTGCCAAGCCTTTGAATCCCCATTCGTCTTTCAATTTCTTTTTTAGAAGATAATCGTTCTCCGCGCAAAAAGTTCCGTTCACCTTATTATAAGCAGCCATTATGCAAAGTACATCACCTTCCGTAACTGCCGCTTTGAAAGCAGGCAGATAAATTTCATTTAGAGCCCGGCGACCGATTTTTTCATTAACGAACATCCGTTCGTATTCCTGGTTGTTTGCTGCAAAATGCTTAACGGTAGCGGCAACGTCTTCCTTCTGAACTCCCTTGATATAATTTACCGCAAGCCGCGAATCAAGATATGGATCTTCTCCGAAGCACTCAAAGTTTCTTCCGCCCATCGGAAGCCTTGCGATGTTTACTTCTGGTCCCAAAATAACGTCGCGTCCTTTAGCCCGAACTTCTCTTCCAATTGCCGAGCCAAGCTCGTAAACTGCAGTAGTATCCCATGTAGCCGCAGCGCCTATACCTCCGGCAAAAGCCGAGGATTTTTCCCATCTAACGCCGAGGGGTCCGTCGGTCATTTTTAGCTCGGGAATTCCGAGGCGTTTGATAGGCTTTGTTGTAAAGCCTGTTCCTCCCAGAAGATCAATCTTTTCTTTAAGGGTCATTCTGCTTACTAAATCATCAACCCTATTTTCAATAGGCAAAGACGGATTTTTATATGCGGGCACCTTTCCCTTCTGCATCTTGCCTGCCCCAGCAAACAAGAATACGCAGAGGAAGGGAAACAGTAAGGAAACAAAAATTGTAATACCTGGTTTCATGTTGGCAATCCTTCATTTTATTAAGAATAAACTATCCCATTATCACTTCAATATTATTAGTTGAGCCTGCCGCACAAAGCGGAATTATGTTACCGTTGATCTCCTGTCCGTTTACAACAAGCTTTATAACTCCTTTTGAAACATGCTTCGGATTTGAAACTTTAATTTTGTAATTCGCTTTTCTAAACTTACGGTTTATTTCAAAGCCGTTCCATGATTTTGGAATGCACGGATCAACCTTAAGTCCATGGTATTGAGGCTGAATGCCGAGGATGAACTGTGTTATTGAAATATACGTCCAGGCTGCTGTGCCGGTAAGCCATGAATTTTTTGCTTCGCCCGGTTTGAAGGCGTCCTTCCCGGCAATCATCTGGGAATAAACGTAAGTTTCAGTCTTATGCAAGTCGCTTATCTCTTCAAGGTATGACGGAGTTATCTTCCGGTAATAATCGAAAGCTCTATCACCGTTGCCAACTAAAGTCTCGCCGATAATAATCCAAGGATTGTTATGACAAAAAATTCCGGCGTTTTCTTTGTAACCCGCAGGATAGGTTGAAATCTCACCCATGTTTAAGTAATATTTAGTGAAAGCAGGATTGTTGAGTACAATCCCGTATTCGCAGTCAAGATATTTCTTTACTGATTCAAGCGCCTTTCTTGCCTTGCCGTCTTCAAGTCCGACTCCGGCAATCAAGCAGAAACCCTGCGACTCGATAAATATCTTTCCCTCTTCGTTTTCTCTGCTTCCGATCTTATCGCCGAAAAAATCGTAAGCGCGAAGGAACCACTCGCCATCCCAGCCGTACTCGTTGATGGCTTCTACCATTTGATCAATATGCTTTTGATATACAGCTGCTTCGTCGTTCTTGCCTAACTGTTTGCATAGTTCGACAAACTCTTTACCATAAGCGACAAACAATCCTGCTATCATAACCGACTCGGCAAAGCCGCCTGTTTTGTTTTCCGTAGTCTGAAAAGGCTCATCAGGATTTTTCGAAAAGCAATTTAAATTCAGGCAGTCGTTCCAATCTGCTCTTCCGATTAAAGGCAGCTTATGCGGTCCCAGGTTGTTTACTACATGGAAGAAGGATCGCCATAAATGTTCAAATAAAGATTTTGCCTTCGAAGCATCATTATCGAATGGAACCTGTTCGTCGAGTATAGACCAGTCGCCGGTTTCTTTAATGTATGAGACGGTAGAAATAATCAGCCACATCGGGTCATCGTTAAAGTTGCCGCCAACGGCGTTGTTTCCCTTTTTTGTTAAAGGCTGATATTGATGGTAAGCGCCGCCGTCTTCAAATTGAGTTGCGGCAATATCTAATATTCTCTCTTTAGCTTTCCCTGGTATCATGTGAACAAAGCCTAGCAAATCCTGGTTGGAATCACGGAAGCCCATCCCGCGCCCGATGCCTGATTCGAAATACGAAGCGCTGCGCGACATATTGAATGTAACCATGCACTGGTATTGATTCCAGATGTTTACCATCCGGTCAAGCCTTTCATCATTACTTTTAACCCGGTAGATAGATAGTAAAGCGTCCCAGTAGTTTTTAAGTTCCTCAAAAGCCTTCGATACTTTCGCCGGGGTCGAGAAGGCATCGATCATTGCAACGGCTTTTTCTTTGTTGATTACGCCCTTAGATTCCCATTTTTTCTCTTCAGTATTTTCGACATAGCCGAGAACGAAAATCAATTCCCTGCATTCACCCGGCTTCAAATCTATTTCGATATAATGAGAAGCTATAGGCGACCATCCGTGTGCAACAGAATTGCGCGGCTTTCCCTCGAAAACCGCATCCGGCTTATCAAAGCCGTTGTACAGCCCGAGAAATGTATCTCTGTCTGTGTCAAAGCCATTTATCTTTGCGCTCACAGAATAAAACGAATAGTGATCTCTTCTTTCCTTGTACTCCGTTTTATGATAGATGACCGAATCTTTTACTTCAACCTCGCCGGTTGAGAAGTTGCGCTGGAAGTTTGTCTGGTCATCCAATGCATTCCATAGACAGAACTCTACAAACGAAAAAAGTTTTAACGATTTAGGCTTACTGCCATTGTTTGTAAGTTTTAGTTTTTGAATTTCACAGTTTTCGTCAGCAGGGACAAAAAATAAAACTTCAGCTTCAATTGAATTCCTTTGGCTCTTGATTATGGAATAACCCATTCCATGCCGGCATGAATAACCTTCAACTTCTGCTTTAACAGGTTTCCAACCAGGCGACCAAACATCTCCGCCGTCATTTAAATAAAAATATTTTCCGCCGTCATCAATCGGAACGTTGTTGTACCGGTATCGTGTAATTCTTCTCAAGAGCGCGTCTTTGTAAAAGCTGTAGCCGCCGGCAGTATTCGTAATAATGCTGAAGAAATTGTCG
>JAJYIL010000060.1 GCA_021790055.1 Bacteroidota bacterium | reverse complement strand
TAACATTAGTTTCCTGGAAATCGTTAGTAGAGTTGTAAATAATGAGCACAATGCGGTTGTTGATTTTATAATTGAAGCTTTTCTCAAGAGAAGCCAGCGACTGCTCTGCAACCTTTGCTGCAAAATCAGCAAGCAACGAGCCTTTTTGTGTAAAATAAATATCAAAGTGGTCGGTTTGAATATAGTACCATGTAAAATTCTTGTACTGAACTTTGTTCTCGCCGAACTGCGCAAATACCGGTAGCTGAACTAAAAAGAAAAATAAAAAAAAACTTATTATAAAATTTTTCATAATCAGCTTTTACTTATTCCGCTATAATAAAATCAAGCTCGACTTTTTCCAGATCGACACGGACTAATTTGACACGCAGCCTGTCGCCAAGACGGAATTGCTTCTTTGACTTTCTCCCGGTAAAGGCATATTTCTTTTCGTCGTAAACATAAAAGTCGCCTTCCAAGTCGCGCAGCCTAATTAATCCTTCTGCTAATATATTATTAATTTTAACAAAAATTCCGAAATGTGCCAATCCCGAAATTATCCCATCAAACTCTTCTCCCAAGTGGCTCTTAAGATACTCAGCTTGTTTAATTTTTACCGAAAAGCGCTCGGCATCAACAGCAGATCTTTCGCAATCGGAAACATGCTCGCTTATCTCATCTAATTTATCCAAAGAATAATTAACGCTGCCGGCAGAATTCAAATATTTAAATAAGAGTCGATGGACGATTAGATCTGCATAGCGGCGGATAGGCGATGTGAAATGCGTGTAGTACTTGAAACCAAGCCCGTAATGACCGATGTTGTTTACAGAATAAATTGCCTTTGCCATAGATCGTATTGCCAATTCGTTGATTAACGTTTCCTCTTCCGTTGCTCTAACGCTTTCAATAAGAATTTGAAATTGATTTGACCTTGATGAACCGTTCGGGTTAAACGAATAGCCAAGCGACTTTACAAACTTTGCAAACTCGTTTATCCTTTCAGGGTCAGGCAAATCATGAACACGGTAAATGAAAGGCTTTACAGCACCTTTTGCCGGGGCGCCAATATGCTTTGCAGTTATCCTATTTGCCAAAAGCATAAACTCTTCCACCAGCATATTGCTTTCTTTAATATCCTTCTTGTAGATTCGGGTTGGGTTACCATTTTCGTCAAGCTCAAATTTTATTTCAGAAGAATAAAACTCGATGCTTCCCTCGTTCAAGCGCTTTTTACGCAGGGTTTGTGCTAGCTTATTAAGAAAAAGCAAATCATCCTTAAACTCACCTTCGCCATCCTCTAAAATCTTCTGAACTTCATCATAGGTAAAGCGCCGCTTGCTGTTTATTACCGATTTTCCAATTTTATAATCAACAATCCTTCCCCGCAGAGTCATCTCAACGACTACAGAGAAAGTCAACCTATCTTTACCTGGAACGAGAGAGCAGAAGTCATTTGAAAGCTTCTCAGGCAGCATTGGAATAACTTTACCCACCAGGTAAACACTGTTGCCGCGCTTTAACGCCTGCTTATCTATCGCGGAATCTTCATTTACATAATGACTTACATCGGCAATATGAATTCCGATTGAATAATTCCCATCTTCCTTTTTTTCAATCGATAATGCGTCGTCGAAATCTTTCGCATCATCCGGGTCTATCGTAAACACGGTTTTATCCCGGTAATCCAGCCGACCTTTAATTTCTTCGGGACTTATTTCTGCTTGAATCTCATTAGCCTCATGAATTACCTTCGGCGGGAAATTATAAATTATATTAAACTCTTTCGCAATCGAAATAACCTCGGTGTCCGGCGAGCCTGCTTTGCCTATTACTTCAATTACTTTTCCTTCAGGGTTCGTCTTAGAGCTGTCCCACTCAATTTCTCCAACAATTACCTTATCGTTCTCTTCTGCGCCTTTTAGGTTTGATTTGTCCACATAAATATCACGGTCTATCAACCGGTCATCCGGTTCAACAATATAAAACGATTTCGACTTCTTGATTGTCCCAACCAGTTCTTCTCTTTTCCTTTTGATTACATTTACAATCTGACCTTCAATGTTCTTCTTTTTTTTGCCGGAGAAAAGAACTGCTTCAACCGTATCGCCGTTAAAAGCGCTACCAAGGTTTCTCGGGGCAATAAAAACATCGGGCATCCTTGAATTCTTCAAGACGACAAATCCGTATCCGCCGTTTGTTACCTGCAGAGTGCCAGTCACTTTGTTGGAATTTAGCACCTGCCCAAAGCGATAACGTTTCCCGCTTTTTGATAAAAATTTTTCTTCGTATAGATCATGTAAAACAGCTTTTAGTGCACTGTATTCATGGTCGGCAGTAAAATCGAGCCTTTTGGCTATCTCTTTACTTTTAAAATCTCTGCCGGGATTGTTTTTGAAAAACGCAATTACCTTCTTCTTCATTAAAACTCGAATCTGTATTTTAAGCCAATCTCATTTATCATCGCATTGGTGATGGAACTGGTTTGGTTTATAGCTTCCTTTCTTTCATACCTTAAAAGAAGGTTTTGAAGCAGCGGATATTCTATTTGCATATTTACCTGGCTCAAGTCCTGAAATACCTGGGTTGAGCCGCCGATTGTGTACCGAAATTTATTTACCTTTCCGATAAGATTGAATTTCGTTGTCGATCCGACATTTCTAAGCTCTACACCGCTTACGTAGCCGCCGGAAATCTTTTGCGCGACCATTCCGAGCAAAGAGCCCGCAAGCGAAGTAGCGGTGCTTGAGGCAAATGACCCCGACTGATTGATCGCTTGAGACTGCTGCTGCTGCGTCATATCGGATGCAAACTTTCCGGTTAGAACAAACATAACCGCATCGTTAATAGTTTTTGTTTGATCAGGCTTATTATTATTAATATTATCCGAGCCGACATAAACGCTTATATTGTTCTTATCCTGCAGAAAGCTTGTTGAAAGATCTTTCAAAAGACCGGCGAGTCTTATTTTTACTTCTACAGGCTCCTCCTGACTTCCAGCATCGGGCGGAGTATAATAATTTTTGTAAGTAGCTGTAATATTCAGGAAAGGATTGCTCAAATCATTTTCAAATCTTATAGTTCCGGAAGCTTCGAAAGTCTTCAAGAATTCTAATGTAGAACCGTCCAGCAAGGTAAGCTCGCCCTGGATATTGGTTTTTCCGCCGATATTTTGGTACTGGATATTTCCGTTTAAGACAGCGGTTAGGTTCTGGTTCAATTCCCTAGACAAAACAAACTTCAACACAGCCTCATTCTGTACCTGCAGGCTTATGCTGTAATTGAATAATGAACTTAGCCTGGGAACGTTCGAATTGCTGCCGGAATTCATTACCTTTGACTCACGGATCAATTTTTCAAAATCCCCTTCTTTTGCTTGCTCATCTGAATTGTAAACGACATATCTGTAAATAAAATCACGGGAAGCACTTTGATATGCGGATTGTGTGGGTGGAAAAATCAACTTAGCTTGTTTCACAATTAGCGGCGCCTTTAAAAATGAATTGCCCGAATCCATCGTGTAAACAATGTTTCCTTCAGTCTGAATTATGAGATCACCGTAAACACCAGGGCTTACTGCTTTTGAATCTTCACTTAATACCTTCAAGCTTCCATTCAGATTAACAAGTACCGATGCGATAGAAAAATTTTTCAAACCGATGCTTCCGGTACCGGTAATAATTCCGCCATCCTTAGTACCGGGCGTGTTTGCCAATTTTAAACTATCTATTGTTATTGTATTATTATTTACCGACAGCTTTACCCCTGCCAAATATTCAATATTATTCGGCATCAAAACAAAAGATGAGTTTTTGATAGTTAGGAATCCTGATGGAATTAAGTCCTCCGTTGTACCCGAAAGAATTAAATTAGCTGCAACATTACCTGTAAGGCTTTCTATCTTTGGAAAGGCATTGCCTATAGGGCTTAAGTCAAAGTCGTTTGCTTTTAATGAAAGATTGATTTGCTTATTCTTCACAAGCCTATTCTGAACACCGGAAAAGGCAAGGTCAACGGGGATATTTCCACTTAATAACAGCTCCGGTTGATTTCTGTGAATTAGAGAATCCAGGAAGCGTACGTCAAGATTTAAGTTTCTGCCGGCATAACTCATATTACCTAATATCATCCCGATATTTTTACCACGAAATTCAATACTGTCTGCGCCAAAATTAATTTTAGCTAAAGGATCTGCAAAGTCGCCGGATATATTAGCATTTAAATGAATGTTGCCGCTGAGCGCATTTCCATTCCCGATATCAAAGAGATTTGTCGAAAGATCATAACCGCTGATACGGGTTATATCGACAAATAAATTCTGGCTGCCGTAACGTGATAGAGTTCCTCTCACGTTTATCTCTCCGCCGTTTCTCGCCATAACAAAGTTGTTGATGCCGATGTTATCCCTCGAATAATTTATACTGATGTTGCCCTTATTTGATAGTAAAAACTTATTGTACAGAATTTTCAATGTGTCAAGATTTAGCTGAACCGAATTGTCTGTTAGATTAATTTTACCGGAAAGATTGCTTGAGAGATTGTCTTCCATTTTCCCTGAAAAATCAACATTGGCAATATCATTTTTCAATCCAAGTAGTAAGTCCAGTTTTTTAAAATCTTTTCCGGCATACATTCTATCTGCCGAAGCCGAAAGACTTGCAGTAATATTTTTAAGAGAAACCGAATCGACATTGTTGGAAAGGTTAAGTCCCATATTCAGGTTGGAAAGCATATATATGTTGTTTTTCCCAAGATACCTGAAATAATCCATGTTGATATTCGAAGAAACATACAGGTCCCCATTATCATTTTTTATTTCACCGTTCATGCTGCCGTTCAAGCTTATGTTGCCGCTTCCGAGAAGTAGCGAAAGAAGATCGAAATTCTTGAACTCAATATAATATTTTAAGTTTGTAGCCGGAAGTACCGGAGTAACAATCCTACGGTTGTCTTTCGTTTTATTAAAAACCGCTATGCCGTTACTTATCTGCCTGTTAAATAAAGAATCCGGGTAAAGGATTTGGTTCATCTTGTCCTTTACGGCATCGGAAATAAAGCCGGCTTCCTTAGCCAGAAGGTTAACAGTGTGCGACGTTGAAAAGTTCCCTGTAATTGTAATATCTGCAAGATCGGAAATCAGGTTGATCACCCGTTCACCATTGTCGTTGCGTCTGATATCTGCAATAGCTCTCGCGCTGTCGATATTGACACCGTGGATTTCCGATTTATTTAGATTAAGCGTTAAATAGAGATTGAGTTTATCCGGGTCGAAGCTGTTGCCGCTTCCGTCAAGCTTAAAATTCAAATTACTTTTCGATGATGAGTCGTGTGTAAACTCCGCAAGGTTAAGGTTATCAACCGTGCCTTTAATTTTATATGAAGGACTGTCCTTCCCGATAAAATTAAAATTGGCTTTAATATTGGAGCTGGCAACACTGGATTTCAAAAATAAATTACAATTGATTTTTTGACTATCGGCATTTGCAGTTAATCTTAAGGAGTCCAGTTTATTTCCTTCAAAGATAGAGCCGCTTCCGTTAAATCTAATTGCGGCTTTCAGTCTGCCCGGGTTGGTGCCGCTTCCTTTAATAAAAAGCCTTGAATTAAAAACAGTTGATAATCCTATAACCGGGGAAAGGTCAAGATTATGGGTTATTGCATGAATATCATAAATCATGTCGTTCTGCCGTAAGTCTATGGCAGCTTTGACGTCTGCATTACCGTTACCGGTTTTCAAGAAGACCTTGGTCTTAAAGTTTAACGGGTTTCCTTCATAGACAAGAGTATCAAAGCTAACAACATCCAATTTTTTAATTACCGGTATCCCAATTGAAGGCAGCAGCTTTGCAACATCAGATTCCCTTATTCGGCTGCTAAAGAAATCTGCTGTTATATACATCTTACCTGCATTTGTTGCATCGAAAATTTTCCCTTTTGATTCCAGATGAGTATCGAGGTAATTAAGCTTCAGACTATTGTATGTTAAATCTTTCAATGTGCCGTGCGCATCAAGATAGACTGAAGCAGTTCCCTTTAAGATTGAAGTGGCAGGTATGAGAGATGACAAGTCGTCAAAGTCGAATTTATCGGCGTCGAGATCGGCATGTATTTTAACTTGATTAATCTTTGAAAATGTAGTGCTGTCGAAAAGGTTAAAGTTGGACAGCCTGGCGTTTAAAGCAATATTAGAACCACCGGTTTTAATTCTCAAATTGTTTATGTAAGCTCCGTTTGTATCCACATAAAATTCCCCGCTCAACTTGTCGAGCTTAAGATCATTTAGATTTGGAACAAAGGAAAAGTTGCTTATTTTAAGCTTATAAGAATTATTTCCTAAATCGGCAGCAGCACTTAATGAAAGATTAAGGTCCTTAATCTTGAAATCATGCGTATTTAAACGATTGTAAGTCGAGTTGCTTTCGGGAAGATTGTAGTCTCTCAAAGAAAAGTTAACATTCTTTAGCTCAACATCCGGCGCAACAATCTTAAACGGAAACTTTGAATGAGTTGTATTTTTAGATGCCGGCGGAAATAGCTTTGAAATGTTAAGCGCTCCGGTGCTGTCTTCTAATAAGGAAATACCGGCATTCGCGATAGCGATTTCCCTGATATAAATTTTCTTTAGGAATATCTGAAGCGGGCTTGTCTTCACTTCAATTATTCCCGCGTTCAGCAGGGTATCTGATCCCATATTAACAACGGTGTTCCTTAAAACGAGCGACGAAAAAACAGTTCCGTCAATTCTTCCAATATTCACATGCCCGTTCAATTCTTTGTTTGCAAGGTTGCAAACATACGTACGAAGATAATTACGGAAAGTAGAAGTTTGACTGAATCCTAAAAAGACAAGTATAATAATAAGCAGTATTATCCCTGTGTAAAGGAAAACATTTACAGTCTTCTGCAGAAGTGTGCGCTTCTTTATTATTTTTTCTTTCTCTTCCGCCATGGAAGTAATATATCAACTTTTATACTTATCTAAAATTGATTTAATAATCTTGGAAGTGGATTGATCATTTATAAAACGGATAGTTTTAACCTCACCGCCATTGGCTTCTACTACTTCTCTGCCGATAATATTTTCGATTGGCCAATCTGCTCCTTTAACAAGTATGTCCGGAATGACTTCCGAAATTAATTCAGCCGGCGTGTCTTCATCAAAGATTACAACAAAGTCCACAGGCTTTAGGCTTGATATTATAAACGCTCTTTCTTTTTCAGATAAAATCGGTCGCTTATCGCCTTTAATTCTTCTTACAGATGAATCGCTGTTCAAGCCGACGATTAAAGCATCGCCGAGCTCTCTGGCTTTGGTTAAATAATCCACGTGCCCGGCATGAATAAGATCGAAGCAGCCGTTTGTAAAAACAACCTTCTTCTTTTCATCGCGGAATTTTTTACGGATAAGCTTTATCTCATCCGGCGTTTTCAATCCGTTCATGATGTCTCTTCCAGAACTGTATTAAACAATTTATCATGCTCTATCGGAACAATGCCAACCTCTTCGCAGACTAAACCGCCAGCATAATTTGCAAGATAAGATGCTTCCAGGATGCTGGCGCCGGCAGCTATCGCCATCGTTAAAGTTGATATTACAGTATCGCCTGCGCCGGAAACATCTGCAACCTTGCGCGCCTTTGTGGGCATACGCTTTTCTTCCTTACCTTTCTCAAATACTGCAATGCCGCCCTCACCCAAAGTAAGCAGAACATACCTTGCACCCAATCTTTCAAGAAGCTCATTGCCGGCTTTGGAGATTTCTTCGTCTGTTCTTATCTTAAATCCCAGACCATCTTCAGCTTCTTTCCTGTTCGGCTTAAATACAGTAACATTTTTATATAGAAAGAAATTTGTATACTTTGGATCTACAGTAACTAAAACCTTGTGTTTATTTGCAAGTGCAATCATCTTCTCAATTAAAGCCGGCGTAAGTACACCCTTATTATAATCCTGTAAAATGATTCCGTCAAATTCATTTATGTGAGATTCAATAAAATTAAAAACCCTGTGCTGTACATCTTTCCCAAGATATTGCTTACTCTCCTTGTCTATCCTTACAACATGCTGATGGTCTGCGATGACTCTTGTCTTAGTGGTTGTTGGTCGTGATTCATCAACAATAATTCCGTCGCTCGAAATCCCGGTCTCTTTTATGAGCGAAGAAAATATCGCCCCGGAACTATCGGAACCGATTATACCTACAGGGCAAGGGATTCCGCCGAGCTTTATAATATTTAATGCGACATTAGCGGCACCCCCGAACCTGAAGAATTCATTTTCCACTTCAACAACGGGTACCGGGGCTTCCGGTGAAATTCTTTTTACATCACCCCAGTAATAACAGTCAAGCATCATATCGCCTACAACTGCAATCTTCAAGTCCTTAAAGCCGGCTTTAAGAGCGTTAGTTCTTTTAATAGAAAGGCTTACCATTATAATCCTAAATTCTTAAAAATTACAATTAAAGATAGTTATAAAATTTCTTGCGGAAAAATTTGGAAGGTCATTCTCCAGTCTTTAAACCATAGGGCAATTAAACCGGTACGCAATTATGCGAACATAATCTCATAGGTTTTTATCTTCGTCTCTTTACTTGCTTCTCTTTCTCAACTTGCTCATGTTTCGTAGCAGTCCATCTTGCAAGAGGATTTTCAATTACAACCTTACTCAAACCGTCGTCTGTCCCTATCCACATATTCGAGCCGTCAAAGTACAAACACGTTATCTTTGATGAGTTAAGCTTAATCTCGTTTAAATCGACGGGGTTCACTTTCAACGTTTCTCTATCAATCAACGCCAGACCTCTACCATAATCTTTCTTCTCTCTCTTGTCAAAAGAATAAACTCCAGCCCAAATTTTATTGCCGGTTCTCGCAAGGCAGTAAACTCCGTTGCCGGGCAATCCGTCTTTAACGGTAATTTTGTCCCATCCTCTTTTTCTATTGTAGCGAAAAATTCCGCCGAGATTAAAGTCAGGATCTTTAAGCGTTATAAATTCATCAGTTCCAAACCAAACAGATTCAGGATCGAACAACATATCGGAAATGGAAACCGACTTTCCCTCGCCTAAGAAGCCGCCGTCTTTATTGTAGATGAATTGCCATGCATTCTTGTTATCCATGCTCATTCTTTTCCGGTACTTAAATACTCCGTTTTCAGTTCCAAACCAGACAAGACTATCGCCGTCAAGCTTAATAACCTTTATGGTGTTTGTTTTAGCATCGTTATTCTGCATAAGCATTCGGTCTGAATATCTTTGCCTGCTTACATCAAGCTTGGTTAGATTCTGAAACCTGCCAATCCACAGAACGTTCTGCTGCGGATCGTAGCAAAGCGAACGTATCCAATTTCCCATCTCGCCGCCAAGGGCAAACTTCCTGTTATGCCATTCGTCCCGTCTTAAATCAAGCGTATAAAGACCATTAACCGCACCAGCCCACACATAATTTTTGCTAACGGCAATGCAGTAAAAGAAATCGTTATTTAAATTGTTCCGCCTAATTGAGTAGTTCCACCATTTATCTTCTTTCATTGAATAACGGTAAATCCCCTGCCCATAAGTTGATATCCAAAGATAGTCTCCGTAAGCGGTAATCCCGGTAATTGATACTCCATTTAAATATTTTTCGGATGAAACCTGGGCGAAAGCCGAATGATACGATAAGGAGATGAAAATCAGTACTGCAAAAAATCTTCTCATAATCTTATTCTTACTCTTAATCTTAATCGTAATCTTACTCGATTATTATCACCAGTTTTCTTAAAACCGATTAAGAGTAAGAATATGAACGCGATTAAGATATGATTGTAATGAGTTAGTAGCTTTCATCCTTATTCGGAAACCTGGTCTCTTTAACGTCGTCAATATATTTCTTTACTGCCCCGGAAATTTCCTTGTTAAGCTCTGCATAATACCTAACAAAGCGGGGATGGAAATCGACATATAAACCGAGCATATCCGGTGAGACGAGTATCTGCCCGTCGCAGTGGACTCCTGCGCCGATACCGATTGTAGGAATCTTTATTTCGTTAGTAATCTTCTTTGCAAGTACCGCCGGTATTTTCTCAAGCACAATTGAAAACGCGCCGGCTTCTTCAACTGCCTTTGCATCGCGGAGAATTTCTTCCGCTTCTTCTTCAGACTTACCTCTCTCGCGGTAGCTTCCAAACTGATAAATGCTTTGAGGTGTTAAGCCGACGTGTCCCATTACAGGTATCCCCGCATCGGTAATCTTTTTTATTGTTTCTGCAACTCTAACGCCGCCTTCAAGCTTTACTGCACCGGCGGATGTTTCTTTCATTATCCTTCCGGCATTCCTAAAGCCTTCGTCAACACTCAATTGGTAGGACATAAAGGGCAAATCAACTACAAGCATCGCGCGGACTATTCCTTTCGCAACTGCTTTGGTATGATAGATCATCTCGTCCATTGTTACCGGCAAGGTTGTATCGTTTCCCTGGAATACATTCGCCAAGGAATCGCCGACAAGAATAACATCTATCCCCGATTGATCAAGGATCTTTGCGGTAATATAATCGTATGCAGTAAGTGAAGAGATTTTAATTCCTTTCTTCTTCATCAAGGCAAGCGTCTTTGTTGTAACCCGCTTAATTTCTTTTTCACTGCTCATAATCTTTTCTTCAATTAAAATTATTATTTAAAC
>JAJYIL010000059.1 GCA_021790055.1 Bacteroidota bacterium | reverse complement strand
GTCATTGATTGTGGATCTTACAAAACCTTCAAGTGTTAATTCTAATACTAAAGGATCGAGCCTACCTAAACTTTCTTTTACGGCAGAAAATTTAGAAGATTCATATCCGAAATTATCCTTCGTTATAATTGTACTTAACGGCATGCCTTTTATTGAATATGCGCTGAAGGCAATTTATAATTTTGCTCATGAAATAATTATTGTGGAAGGTGCTGTTGAAAAATGTCTATTTGCGGCAAACCCTGATGGATCCTCAAAAGACGGTACAGTAGAGCTAATTAATAATTTTTCCGACACTAAAAGAAAAATTCGTTTAGTACAGGGCAGCTGGCCGGAAAAAATGGAAATGCAAAACAAAGCTCTTGAGTTTGCATCCGGCGATTATGTATGGCTTGTAGATTCCGATGAGGTTTACAAGCAGAAGGATATCGAAGTAATAATTAATATGTTGAAGGATGATCCTTCGATAACACAAATAAATTTTATTCCGGATAATTTCTGGAAAGGGTTTGATTATATTTTTGTGTCTCCCTTTTTCTTCGAAAGCCCTGCGCATTACAGAAGAGTATTTAAGTTTATTAAAGGTGCAAAGTTTACAAACCATCGCCCACCCACAATGTTTCTTCCCGGCATAAATAAAACGACGGAAGAATTGCACACAATAGATGGAAACACAACCCGCGGAATGGGTATTTATCCCTGCCATTATAGCTATGTTCTTGAAAATCAGGTTCGTCAGAAGATAGAATTATATAACCGCTATGGTTGGGGAAATTTGTGGAGCTTAGATATGAACTTGTGGTTCAATGAATGCTATCTAAAATGGACTCCGGAAAATAGAAACGAGATCGAAGCAAAATATCCTGTCTGGACCGGCGACAAAAATTCCCATACCGAATTATTCCGGGGTGAACATCCGGAAGTAATGAAAGAAGTTATAAAAAATTATGATGTGCCCGAAATACAAATGGTAAATACCACAAGTAATATGAGCAGCAATAATGTAGTTATGAAACACCTGATTGATACATTAAATGAATTAAAGAACAAATTCAGTTTCATCAATGCAATAGAAACAGGTACTATTAGAAGCTTCGATGAAAAACATGAAAGTACAAAACATATATCACAAACATTAGGAAGTAAAGGTAAATTAATATCGGTTGATATTGAGCCTAAATCAATAAGCATTAGTAAACAGATTTGTAATTACGCTTCGAATGTTGAATGGGTGCTGGATGATTCATTAAATTATTTATCTTGGTTGAATAATGAGCAATTTCATTTTGCCCTTCTTGATTCTGTGAATGACAAGCTACACATCTTTAAGGAATTTAGACTAATTATACCATTTATGCATTCCGAAGGAATTATAATTATTGATGATGCTGGAATTACTAATGATGGAAAGAATATTAATAAAAAAGTTGCAGCTCAGAAAGGTCATATGGTATGGGAATATTTAAATTTTTGTCAAATTAATTATGATGTAAAAGATACACCTCAAGGTCATGGAACGCAAATTATATTAAAACTAAATGAAGAAAGACAAAGAATCCTTATTGACAGATTAAATGATTTTAATTTCAACAATGATAATAACATTGATAAAAAAAATAAGAATATTAAAATTGCCGGTGAAGATGAAAAGGAAAAAGATTTAACCGTGGTAGATTCGCATTCAACCTTTTCGGGAAGTATTAATGAGTTGTTTGCTAAAATAAAACCTAAAAAGATCATTGAAACCGGAACATATCTAGGTAACGGGACAACGAAAATAATCGCCTCAGCGGTTAAAAACATAACCGATGGGAACTCTGAATTTTATTCTATAGAGATTAACCCGGATAATTATAAGCAGGCAGCAATAAATCTGCATAGCGAAGGTTTGCTCTCTTATGTTAAATTGTTAAACGGTATTTCGGTTCCAAGAAACCTTTTGCCAACAATTGCGGAAATTAAAAATAGTACTGTTGATAATGTAGAGTTCGAAAATATTTATGTCGATCACAAAGAATACGAAAGGGCCGAACTTTATTTTAAGGAAACTGATTTTAACAATGTACCCGAAGATTTGCTTGGTGAATGCCTGAAAAAATTTGACTATAAACCCGATTTCGTTTTATTAGACAGTGGCGGACATATGGGCTATGTTGAATTTAAATATTTAATAAGCCATCTGCGATCCGATTGCTATGTGGCTCTCGATGATATATACCATATAAAACATCATAAAAGCTTTTTGCATATTCAAAATGATCCGCGGTTTGAAATTGTAGTTTCATCCGAAGAAAAGTTTGGCTTTTGTATCGCAAAATTCTCACCGGTAACGGGTAAGAATATTAATTCGCTTATTCCGGCTGATATAAAAAAAATAGTTTTTCTGCGAACAGACTCCATCGGCGACAGCATATTGGCTTCATCATTATTAGAACCGGTTAAAAATAAATTTCCCAAAGCTTCACTTGTTGTAATTTGTCAACAGCATGTTAGTGGGATATATGAGTCTAATTCCAATGTAAACGAAGTCGTTAAGATAAATTTTAAAAATTATTATGAAGATGAAACTTACCGTAAAAGTGTTGACGGCAAACTTGAATCATTAAAAGCAGATTTATTGATCAATTCTATTTTTTCAAGAACAATTCAGTGCGACGAAATAGCAAGTAAATGCGACTCCAAAGTTAAATTGGCATTTGCGGGGGACACGAGCAATATTTCTTCCGAGTTGTTGCTAAAAACAAATTCGATTTATACTTCTCTAATTGAATGCGGAAATGATTTGAACACGGAGCTTTCAAGATTAAAATTTATGCTGGAATACTTAGGCATAAAAAGAAATGACATCACTCCCGAAATAAATCTTCTTGCAGAAGATACAGACTATGCAGACAAAATTTTTAAAGAAAATAATCTTTCTAAAGAAAATACAATTTGCATTGCGCCTTATGCCCAATATGATGTGAGAGATTACGCCGGCTACATAAAAGTTATTGAAGAATTACGAGGCTTTAATTTTATTATTCTTGGAACAGCAAAAGATTCTGCTAAAGCGTTAAAAGAATACGGAGCATACCAAGTTGTAAATCTTTGCGGAAAAACCACCATTAGGCAGATGGCGGCAATAATAAAAAATTCTAAGTTGTTTATAGGTGCAGAATCTGCAGGTGCACATGCGGCTTGTGCTGTTGGAACCCCTAACATAATTGTCGTTGGTGGCGGACATTTCGGAAGATTTATGCCTTACTCCAAGTTAACTTCTTTGGTTACTTTGCCGCTATCCTGCTATGGCTGCAATTGGAAGTGTAAATTCGAAAGGGCATATTGCGTAAAAGATATAGACCCGGAATTATTATTCGAAGCAGCTAAAAATTCTTTGAAATATATTGATGCTAAACCTAAAATATACTTTAATGAGTTGCCAAATAAAGAAAGCCATGAAAAACTTCTTAAATCATTTTCACGCTTTGTAAACATCAATAAAGTTGATTCAGTTGAAATTAAGAACGAAGAAATTTGGCAATACAATAAAAGAATTGTTTCATTGGCGGAAGAAGCAATACAATTAAATCAACTTGAAACCGCAAGAGTACTTTTAGAAAACACATTAAATCTTGAGCCCGCAAATCTTGATGCTTTGAACAACATGGCGGCAATCGAAATTTTGTGTGGGAGATGGACAGCTGCTCTCGATTTGCTTCAAAAAATTATTGAAATAGATTGCACCAACGAAGTTGCGAATAATAATATTCATTATATGGAACAAATCCTTAATCAAAATACAGAATCTAAAAGAATAGCCGATTCATCATCTTCATTGAAGATTTCTGTAGTTACTCCTTCATACAACCAAGGTAAATTTATTGAACAGACAATACAAAGCGTGCTGAATCAAAGCTATCCAAATTTCGAGCACATAATTTTTGACGGCGGCTCAACAGATGAAACAATAGAAATCCTAAAAAAATATCCTCACTTAAAATGGATTTCGGAAAAAGATAAAGGACAGTCCGATGCTCTAAATAAAGGGTTTTCAAAAGCTACTGGCGAAATAATTGCCTGGATAAATTCCGATGACTGGTATGAACCAAATACTTTTTCCGCCGTTGCAAAATTCTTTGAAGAAAACCGAGATAAAAATATTGTTATGGGTAACTGTAACCTTGTGGATGAAAACGGGAAAATTTTCGACCAAGTTATAAATGTTGAAAGAGGTTTAGAAGAATTAAAGAATTATAAAGTGTCGCGCTCAATTCCTACTCAGCCGGCTATTTTCTTTAGAAAAAAAATGCTTGATGAATTTGGCCTGCTCGACATTAATCTTAAATACGTAATGGATTATGATTTGTGGATGCGGTTTGCAAAGAAGAACAGGTTCTATCATCTCGGGCAAACTTTTGCTAATTACCGTTTTCATCAAGATGCAAAAATAGGCGACAACAACTGGGAGAAAATGTTTCCTGAATGCGAAATTGTACGACAAAGATATATTCAAGCAGAAGAATATCCAATGGTATCGGTAATTATACCGTGTTATAATTATGCAAGGTATCTGCCTGAAGCAGTGTACAGCGTGATTAACCAAAGTTACAAAAACTGGGAAATTATTATTGTAAACGATGGCAGTACTGATAATACAGTTGAAATTGCGTCAAAATTGATTTATGAAAACCCTGATAAAAAAATAAAACTAATAAATCAGGAAAATTCCGGTAAACCCGCCGTCTCAAGAAATCATGGAATAGAGAAGTCAAAAGGCAATTACATTCTTCCCCTTGATGCTGATGATATTTTAGCCCCAGGTGTCCTTGAGATTTTTATTAGCTCAATAAAGAACAGCTATACACAAAATATTGTAATTCACGGTTCGCTAAAAACTTTCGGCGCTACTTCAAATTTATGGCAAACTCAAAAGTTTTACCCAGATGAATTGCTTAGAAAAACCAAGATCCCTTATTGCTGTATGTTTCACCGAACAATATGGCAGTCTGTTAATGGATATTCTGAAAATATCGGATACGAGGATTGGGAGTTTTGGATTAAAGCTGCGGAAAAAGGAGCTAAATTTGTAGATGTACCTCAGGTTACAGTGCTACGCCGAGAAACCGCCGATTCGTCGTGGCAGAAAGTATTGCGTAAAAAACATGAATGGAATATTGCAGGTATGATTATAAATCATAAAGAATTGTACGAGGATGAAGAAATTAAATGGGCTGAATATTATTTAAATAATTATTCTGAAAGCTCTAACGTGGAAGCCCATCTTTCCTCAAAAGAAATGTATCCCGGTGCTGCTGCAGTTCTCATTTATCATTACCCGGAATTATATGGAGCTGAAGAAGTTGACTGGGCAAAAGCTTATTTAAGTGAGCATCCGTTTATGATAAAAAAAGGATTTAAAAATAATGTAAAAAATTCAAGTGATATAACACATAACCGGATTATAAAATTAGTTAATAGTGGAGTAACAAAGCTTAATAACAATATGGACAAAGAAGCTCTTCTGGATTTTGAGGAAGCGTTAAAATGTGTTCCAGGCTTGCCGGAGATTAAATACGGCAAGGCCGTCGCTCTTCTCAAAATAGGAGAGATGGATAAGGCTAAATTAGAACTTAAAGAATTATTGTCGGTCAAGCCGGGTTATTCGAGCGCAGTAAGGCTTCTTCAGGATATTAATTCAAATGAGTTGAATGGAAAATCAAAAGTTAGCAAAACATATTTCTGTATAGGTCGTAAAAATTAAATATATGGAGCTAGAAATTACAAATAATATATCTGAAGCAATAAGTTATTTCTTTAAAGCAAAGAATCTTTTGTACGAAGGAGACTTTCCCAGCGCTAAAATTCAGATAGATTATTACAAACGAAAAATTGATTATAACCTGTTTGAAAAACATGATAATAGAAAAATCAAAAATCCTTTGTTAAGCATTATAGTTGTTGCCTATTCTACTAATAATTTATTGATTGAATGCTTGTCTTCATTATCGGTGCAAGAGGAAAAACTATTTGAAATAATTGTGGTTGATAACGGTAAGAATGATTTAGTGGAAGACAAGATAAAGCAAATGCCTCTTTTATATATTAAGTGCCCTGCCAACTTTCTCTTATCCGAAGGAAGAAACATAGGGGTTCATTTTGCAAAGGGTAAAATAGTTTCTTTCCTTGACGACGATGCTTTTGTCGGACCCGAGTATTCTAAAAATATTGTAAAGGCATTCAACTCCGGAGATGTTTATGCATTAAGAGGCAAAGTAATCCCTAAAAACCCTGAATTAACCGCCTCAATGCCGGCATCCTATGATCTTGGAAATAAACCGCTTCCTTCTAACATCACGGCTGAAGGTAATTCCGCTTATTTAAAAGAAGTTTTTTTAAGTATTGGAGGAATGAACCCGCTGTTGTTTGGGCATGAAGGACTTGACTTTTCTTTCAGATTATTTTCAAAGTATAAACAATTCAAAACTTTTTATATACCGGATGTAATTATTTATCATGATCCGCCGGAAAATTCTAAGCATAAAGTAAAGAGCGACCGGTATGAGGTGATGACTAAATATCTTGAATACTTGCATCCGGATATATGGTATTTTAACGGGATAGTTGATTCGGCACAAAATCAAAAACAGAAAGCTGAATTTGAAAATAAGAGTGAATGTAAAAACGAATTCAAAATAAATACCGAAATAGAAAAAGAATTTCACGGTACGGAGTACGGCGGATGGTTTATAGCTCCGGCAATTATTAATAAAGATAGTATTATTTATACATTCGGCGCCGGCGAAGATATTTCGTTCGATCTGTCAGTAATTAAAAAATACGGTGCGAATGTATTTTCATTTGACCCAACTCCCAAATCAATTAACTTCGTAAAAAGACAGAATATACCTGCAAACTTTCACTTCTTTGAATTCGGCATTGCCGACTTTGACGGCAAGGTAAAATTCTATCCTCCTGAGAACCCGGAACATGTTTCTCATACAATTTTACATCGCTCGACTACAGCAGATAAATACATCGAAGTACCGGTGAAAAGACTAACCACTATTTGTAACGAGCTTGGTCATAAGAAAATTGATTTATTGAAAATGGATATCGAGGGAGCCGAATATTCCGTTATAGAAGATATTGTAAAATCCGGAATTGAAATTAACCAACTGTTGGTAGAGTTTCACGACAGGTTTTTAACAGGGAATGAGCAATCGTCAAAAGATGCTCTAGCAACTCTAACTAAAAACGGTTTCGAAATATTTTCCGTTTCGCCATCAGGTAATGAATATTCATTTATAAAACGTACTTCGATGGAAGAAAAACTAAATAATAATTCGACACGAAAAATGGAAGTACCTGTAGTTCTAGTAACTTATAACAGGCCTCTTCACACAAAGCAGGTTATTGATGCACTCAGGCGGCATAACGTTAACAACCTGTTTGTTTTTTCAGATGCGCCGAAATCGGAAAAGGATGTTGACGGCGTTAATCAAACCAGGGAACTGATCAAATCTATAGACTGGACTAAGCCGGAAGTAGTCTTTCAAAAAGAAAATCAGGGCCTTGCAAAATCAATAACGTCTGCAGTCGATCTTGTATTTCAAAAATACAACAAGGTTATTCTGCTGGAAGACGATTGTGTACCACAAAAATATTTTTTCGATTTCATGACTCACTGCCTTGATAAATATGAAAATAACGAAAAAATATTCGGTGTCAGCGGTTATTCTATTCCGATTCCAGGTGAAGTATTAAAAGACTACCGGTATGATGCATATTTTTATCCGAGGATTGGAAGCTGGGGATGGGCTACATGGAAAAGAGCATGGGAACAAAAAATTGATGATCTCAATTTATTAATGTCCGAGATAAAAAAGGAACAAATCGATTTTGAGCAAGGCGGTAACGATGTACCTCAAATATTGAGCGGAATGTTATCCGGCAAAATAAAAGACGTATGGACTATTAATTGGATCCTTACTGTTTACCTGAAGAGAGGATTTTATATTTATCCGGCTCAATCTCATGTTCTTAATGTAGGAATGGATGGTTCCGGGGTTCATTGCGGCAAAACAGATAAGTTTGATACTTTAGCAGCGAAAGAATCACCGCACAATTATCCCGAAGAAATTGTAACCGATGAAAAAATATATAATCATTTTAGAAAATTTTATGATATACCTGGTATTGCGGGAACTAAGCCTACAAGAACCAGCAGAAGACTAAAAGTCGTTCATTTATGTTCACAAGATTTCGGCGGAGCAGGCAAAGCTGCTTATAGGCTTCACAAAGGCTTGCAGTCTATCGGAATCGATTCCACTTTAATAGTTTTAAATAAAGCAAGTGGCGATCCTACAGTAAAAGTAATTCCGGAAATTGATTCGGATGAAATAAAAGAATGCCTTAACCCATCTACCTATGAATCGAATGCAATGAAGGTAAATTACGAAAGATGGTGGAGCCAGCTTTTGGCTTATCCTGGCAGATCAAATTCTATCGAACTATTTACTGACACAATCTCTTCGATAAAATTAAATCTTGTAAAAGAAATCCTAGATGCAGATGTAATTAATATTCATTGGGCAGCAGGTATGCTTGATTATGAAAGCTTAACACCGGTATTGAAGGATAAGAAAATTGTGTGGACATTGCACGACATGAATCTTTTTACCGGCGGATGTCATTATAACCAGGGATGCAATAAATTTAAAACCGGCTGCGGCAATTGCCCGCTTTTAAATTCCGGGATAGAAAATGATCTATCAAAAAAAATCTTCAATATTAAAAATAAAGTTTACGGAGCTTTAGATATTCATGTAGTTACTCCGAGCAAGTGGCTGGCGCAAGCCGCCGGGGGGAGCGCCTTATTTTCCGGTTTTCCGATAAGCATAATTCCATATGGTCTGCAAACAGATATTTACTTCAAAAGCGATAGACAGGAAATAAGAAAGAAGCTCGGTATCCCGGATAATTCTAAGATAATTCTTTTCGGCGCCGATAATCTTGGCAACCAGAGAAAGGGATTCGTTTATCTTTTAAAAGCTCTTTCTAAAATGAATCTAAGCAGCAGTTATATTCTTGCAACGTTTGGCGTATTTAACGGAAAACTTCAGCTAGACGGGAAGTTTAAGCATATTAATTTCGGTTCAATTCAAAATGAAAGGGACATAGCCTCAGTTTATAATATTGCAGATGTTTTTGTCCTTCCTTCGCTTCAGGATAATCTTCCCAATACCACTCTTGAGGCAATGTTATGCGGAACTCCAGTGGTTGCTTTTAATACGGGAGGCCTTCCCGATATTGTAGAGCATAAAAAGAGCGGCTATCTTGCGGCGCTTGGAGATATTGACGATCTTGTCAAAGGAATAACATGGACGATAAGACATAACAGCGAAGAGATGAGAACCTACTGCAGCGAAACAGCGGAAGAAAAATATTCGCTGGAAAAACAAGCCGGCAAATATATTGAATTATATAACAATATCTTCGGTAATACTAAAAAACCTACAAAGGATTACATTAACGGGAAAACAGGACTCTCAGAAGAAACGAAAAAATGGGAAACTGTTAATGGTCAAATAAAAGTTTCCGCAATAGTATCAACCTATAACTCCGAAAAATTTATACACGGCTGCATGGATGATTTAATTAATCAAACTTTATATGAAAAAGGTTTGCTTGAAATTATTGTTGTTAATTCCGGCTCTCAGCAGAATGAAGAAGAGATCGTAAAACAATATCAAAGCAAATTTAAGAATGTTAAATATTTAAAGACCGAAAGAGAAACTGTTTATCAAGCCTGGAACAGAGGATTAAAAGCTGCAACCGGAAAGTATGTTACAAACGCAAATACCGATGACCGGCACAAAAAGGATGCGCTGGAAATATTAGCAAACGAACTTGATAAAGATGATAATGTTGGATTGGTTTATGCAGATTCAAAAGTTACCTCAAATGAAAATGAATTGTATGAGACGGCAAAAATATCAGGTTTCTTTTTATGGCCTGAATTCGATCCTATTAATTTATTTAGAATTTGTTATATAGGTCCCCAGCCAATGTGGAGAAGATCTCTTCATGAAAGATATGGATATTTTGACGGTTCATACAAATCAGCTGGAGATTATGAATTTTGGCTAAGGCTTGTTAAGAAAGAAAAGTTCAAACATATAAACAAAATTCTTGGCTTGTACCTCTTATCCAACGAAAGTATTGAGCATGAAAACCAGAAAATATCACTAGATGAATCGGCAAAAGCGAGAATGAAACATTGGGATTCTGAGTCAAAACTACCCAAACTATTCGGAACATATTTAAGTTATTACGAATGTTCAGCAGACTTGCCAAAATCAGTAGAGTTCTCAGTAGTTATACCCACTTGTGACAGACCGGAATATTTAAGAGATGCACTTAAGAGTTTATCTAGCCAAACTTATAAGGATTTTGAGGTAATTGTAGTAAATGACGGAAAGATTGATGTCTTAGATATCCTAAAAGATTTGAATGGCACATTGCATTTCCAATATTTGAGACATATAGTTAATCGGGAACGTTCAGCAAGCCGTAATAACGGAATTAAAATTTCGAGGGGTAAATATATCGTATTTCTTGACGATGATGATTTGTTTTATTCAGATCACTTAAAAACATTACACGATAATTTGAA
>JAJYIL010000058.1 GCA_021790055.1 Bacteroidota bacterium | reverse complement strand
TTAAATAATTAGGCAATTTGGAATTTTATGAAGCTTAATCCATTTGAGAACATACCATACCTAATTTCCAAAATTATTTAAACTTGCAGGTCAAGTTTCTTGTCCAATCTTCCAAATAATAAAATATAAACCATATAAAGGGAAAAACTATGAAAAATTTGTTAGTAGCAATTGTAATAGTATTTTCTATTACAGCATTAGCGGCAGCGCAAAATATGCCATCCGTTCAAGACAGAGTTGAGCGCCTTAAAAATAGGCTTTCGCTGACTGCTCAACAGGCAACGCAGGTTAATTCGATTTTAACTGCTGCACAAGATAGTGCAAGAACCATTACAGTCACCGGTTCCGATAGGCGCAAAGCGATGAGACAGATAATGACGAAGGCACATAGTGATATAATGAAAATATTAACCGATACACAAAAAGCAGAATTTGAAAAAATACTTGCCCAACCAAGAGGCAGAGGATTTAATCGACCGAATAGAAATAATTAGCTCGCTCCTAAATAACTATACGGTTAGATATCCGCAGTAAGTTCTCATCGGCTGCGGATTTTTTTTGTCGAGAATGCATCTCTAATTTCTAAGCCGATAAGCGACTCTCATTGGTTATCAGAATTTCTCAGCCTCATCTATAACTCGGGCAAACATGCTAACGCCGAATAAATCCGAATTATAAAAGTAAGTTCTAATGAATATCGAACATTGGACATTGAGAATTCCAAATGTTCAACTTTCAATTTTCAAATCCTTTACATTTTGCGTAAAATTTCAAGATGAGTATACATATCTTATCTCTTCGTATTATCCTTTTTCAATTTTATAAAGACCCCGTTTAGTATTAAATTCATAAGTGGAATTATAAAATATTTTAAATGCTGCAGAAAATAACCTTAATTAAAAATAAAAGGAAAGAATATGCCCAAATCTGTAAAGTATGCTATCGGCGTTGATCTTGGAGGCACAAGCGTAAAAGTGGGAATTGTTTCCCAGGAAGGGAAAATAATAAAGAAGCTCTCTCTCGAAACTTTTGCAAACATGGGACCTGATGAAGTAATTGCTCAAATTAAAAAAGGAGTTGGACAAATTTTATCCGGTAATAAATTAAAGATTCGCGGAATCGGTATCGGTTCGCCGGGAATTGTTTCGCCGAAGAAAGGAACAGTTGAGAACCCGCCGAATTTTCCCGGCTGGAATAAAGTAAATCTCGGTAAGATTCTTCATAAGGAATTTAAATTGAATATCCATGTGGAGAACGATGCCAACGCAGCGGCTATCGGCGAGATGATCTTCGGCGCCGGTAAAAAATTAGACTCTTTTATAATGGTTACACTTGGAACCGGTGTTGGCGGCGGTATTATTTTTAAAGGAAAATTATTTAGGGGTGAATTCGGCGCTGCCGGAGAGATAGGGCATATATCGGTTGATTTAAACGGACAAAAATGCAACTGGGGCTCGTACGGATAGGTCGAGGCTTATGTCGGCAATCATTACCTTGTTAAAAGAATTAAGAACGAATTGAATGAGCACCGGGAATCAAAAATCTGGGAACTGCTGAAGAACGATGTAAATCTTCTAACACCTTTAATAATAGATGAGGCGGCTACGGCAGGCGATAGGTACGCTCAATCTATTATAAAGAACATGGGATTATATTTAGGCGCTGCACTGGCATCGGCAGCAAATGCTTTGGATATCGGTACATTTATAATCGGCGGCGGAGTGGCAGGTTTCGGCAAGCCTCTTTTTGATTCGATCCAGCAGACAACTGCATCACGCGTTCTTACACCCATCAGGAAAAGAATTAAAGTGCTTCCGGCAAAGCTTAAGAACGACGCCGGGATAAAAGGCGCTTCTGCCTTGGTGTTTTACAAATCCTGATTTAGGCTTACTTTGAACAGGCGGTTGAAAAATATTTTTTATTAAGCATGAAATTTTGTCTTATCATAACTTCATTCCTGTTTTTTTTCAACCTAACAGAGGCACAGGTGCCTGATTCCGCATTTTCTGCAAAGGCTAAATTAGAAGTACCCGGTCAGGTTCAGGATTCATTAAAGCTCGCTGCAACGGATACCGCAGCCGCGGATACTACTGCAAAGAAAAAAACATTCGACGTAGACACCGTAATTTATGCAAGCTCAAGTGATTCTCTCTTCTTTTATGTTAATCGAAAGAAGATGAACCTTTACGGCAACAGCGATCTGAAATACAAAGACACGGACTTAAGGAGCGCAGATATTTTTGTCGACTTCCCCACTCACCTTGTGGATGCAAAGGGAGTTCCAAACGATTCACTTCCCGGGAAATTTAAAGACACGCCGGTGCTTACGCAGGGCGGCGAATCATACTCCGGCGAAACGATGACTTATAATTTCAAAACCACTCAAGGCTACATCACAGAAGCAAGCACAAAGAACCAGGACTCGAAGTATTCCGGTCAAAAGATTAAGAAGGTCGATAAAAATACTTACTTCATTAAAAACGGTATTTATACAACATGTACCCGGACGCCGCCGGATTATTATTTCTTCTCGCCTGAAATGAAAGTCATTCAAAAGAAGGAAATTATTGCAGAGTGGATCTGGCTTTACGTAGGCGGAGTACCTTTCCCCATACCTTTGCCCTTTGGGGTCTTTCCGCTTGAATCGGGAAGAAGATCCGGAATCATTACTCCGGCATTCGGGCAGGACGGAACTTACGGGTATTACTTTTCCCACTTCGGGTATTTCTGGGCAATCAATGATTATCTCGATTTGAATTTAACCGGCGATTATTACACCCGCGGCAGCTATGGCATTTACAGCCGCTTCAGGTATAACAAGCGCTACAATTTCAGCGGAAGCATTGAAGCAGGATATAAATTGTTGAAGTCAAATGACCCGGTGAATGGTTATTCGCTTTCAAAGAATTGGAACCTATCAATAAGTCATCATGAAGACTTTACTCCAACTTTGAGGATGGATGCAAATCTACAATTTGTTTCCGGTAAGCAATATCTTCAATCAACTACAACTAATTTAAATGAAGCGCTGACGAACAATATTATTTCGAGTGCCACTATTTCGAAAACATGGGATGAATCCGGCAATAGTCTTTCTTTAAGTTACAGCAGAAGCCAGGATCTTGTATCAGGTAATATCTCCGAAGTTCTACCAAGCTTAACCTTTAATATCCCCCAACAGTATCCATTTAGAAGGGCTGGAAATTATACAAGCCAGAAATGGTATGAGCTAATCGGATTTAATTATACAGGTCAGTTTCAAAATGATAGAAATAAGGTAAAAGGACAGCTTGATATTAAAGGCGGAATACAGCATAACTTTAACGTAAGCGCCTCGCCTAAGATAGGATACTTTAATATCTCGCCAAACATTTCTTATACAGAAGACTGGTACAACAAACAAGCTGCATTACATTCAGTAGGAATAAATTCGGAAGGCACTGGAGACTCTGTTGTAACGGATATTATTCATAAGCTTGCTGCAGTTAGAACTTTTAATCTTGGACTTTCTGCATCAACCAAATTTTTCGGAATGTTCCAGCCGAATATGTTCGGCACAGCAGCAATTAGGCATATTGTTACTCCTTCAATTTCATATACATTTACACCGGATTTTTCCAAACCCGGCTGGGGGTATTATTCTTCCTATACAGATTATCAAGGAAATAGAATTAAATACGATAAATTCAGTCAGCAAGTTGAACCTTTTAGCGGTACTCCTTCGGGAGAACAGCAGAGCCTTTCATTCAGTGTTGGAAATGTTTTCGAGATGAAGACCACCGCTGATCCGACCGATACTACTTCTAAGGTACAAAAGATTCAATTGCTCAATCTAACTGCCGGTATCGGCTATAATTTTGCAGCAGACAGCTTACGCTTCTCTGACTTAAACATCGGTTATCGAACTCAGGTTGGCGATTGGTTGAACTTTTCCGGCACTTCAGGATTTACTCTTTATGATTACAACCATGATTCGAAATCTTATGGTAATGATATAAATAAATTTTTAATAAATGAAGGAAAGGGATTGCTGCGCTTGAGAAATTTTAACTTTTCAGTTTCTACCAGCCTATCCGGCGAAAAATTAAAATCGGCAGAAACCAAGAAAGATACAAATAAAATTCAGAGCGAAGCTTTTATGCCCAATCAGAATAATTACAAGGGAATTTACAACAACAAGGAAGCTGACTTCAGCATACCGTGGAGCCTGTCACTCAGTTATAATTATTCTTATTCTAATAGTAATCCCTTCAATAAGCAAACATCCTCTAACATTAGCGCAAGCCTGGATTTTAATTTAACGCCTAAGTGGAAAATATCCATGACAGGAAGTTATGATTTTACACATAAAGAATTTGCAGCGCCTCAGATAAGAATTTCCCGCGACCTTGAATGCTGGTTAATGGATTTTACCTGGAACCCGGTCGGTACATTTGCAGGTTATTATTTTGAAATAAGAGTCAAAGCGCCGCAACTTCAAGATTTAAAGATTGAGAAGCGCGGCGAGTTTTATAACGGGAAATAAATCCTTATGATGCACTATATTATTGATGGAAATAACCTTCTTCATAAGATCAAAAATCTTGAAGCGATACTGAAAAAAGATAAGCAAGCTCCGCGGGAAAAGCTTGCATCAATGGTCGACAGGTTTGCCGCTGGTAAGAATTTAAAGGTATCTCTTCACTTTGACGGTTTTGAAAATGTTCCTATTAAATCTGATAGAATACGGATTTATTACAGTAATAAAAATACGGCTGATGAAGAGATCAGAAATGAAATTGAATCCGCAAAGAACAGCAGGAATCTAATCATTGTTACTTCCGATGACGCCTTAAAACAGTTTGCAAGGAAGTGCGGATGTAAATCGGTTCTAAGCGAGGAATTTGCATCGCAGCTTAAAGGCAAAGATGAGCCGGATGAAGAAGACAGTAGGATTAAGTCAATCGATAATCAAGAATATTTTAAAAAACTCTTTAATGACAAAAGGAAATAATGCAGGACATAATCGAATTAAAAAATATTGAACAATGGGAAGAACTAAGGAAGAATCTTTCCCAGAAGGATGAGCTTGTGATTTTCAAATTCAGCCCCTTATGCTCAATAAGCTCGATGGTTGAGCAGGATTTCACTACTTGGCGATCAAGCTTAACCGATGATTCTAATTTGAAATTCGCAAAGGTAAACGTAATCAACAGGCGCGATGTAAGCCGTAAAATAGCGGATGATCTGGAAGTATTGCATCAATCACCTCAGGTTATCTGGATGAGTAAAAATTCGGAAGTGAAATGGACCGCAAGCCATCTCGATATTTCTAAAGAAAGTTTGACGGCTCACCTGTAAAGGTATAAGGAAATATGGTATATGGGTATAAGGTAAATCTGCAGCAATTTAACCAACTTAATAACTTGTACTATAAGCCGGCTAACCCAGCATAGCGGCAAGCAGGAAACAAAGACATTACTTTAGCATAGCGCAATGAGCAAAGCGCTTAGCAACACTTGGCGCTTTGACCTATGCACTTTGTAAGAGATTTCTTTTCCATTTTGCGCAGAATTTAATCAGGAATCGAATACCGCTAAAACTTATTGGGGTACGGAACTTTTTAATTCCGCTTTCGTCTAAAAAATTTATTTCGAGAGAACATTTTTCATTCAAACAAACTTTAGGAAAAATGAGCATTATTGTTGAGAACCTTACCAAGCAATACGGACCGCAAAAAGCAGTCGACGACATATCCTTTAAGGTAAATACAGGCGAGATACTTGGATTCCTCGGTCCAAACGGCGCCGGTAAAACCACCACCATGAAAATCATCACTTGCTTTATGGCGCCTACGAACGGCGACGTTAAAGTAAATGATACTTCAATCTATACAAATCAGGAAGATATAAAAAAGAAAATTGGCTATCTTCCCGAAAATAATCCGCTTTACCTGGACATGCCTGTCCTCGAGTATCTCGATTATGTCGGCGAGCTTCAAGGCATTGAAAAAAATAAAATTCAGAATAGAATTGTTGAGATGGTTCACGTCTGCGGCTTAAACGATGAAAAGCATAAGAAGATAGGCGAGCTCTCAAAAGGCTACAGGCAAAGAGTGGGCTTAGCCCAGGCAATGATCCACGACCCTGAAATTTTAATACTCGATGAGCCGACAACCGGTCTGGATCCGAATCAAATTATTGAAATTAGAAAGCTCATCCGGCATATCGGTAAAGAGAAGACCGTAATTTTAAGCACGCACATCCTGCCTGAAGTTGAAGCAACTTGCGACCGAATCTTAATCATCAGCAAAGGCAAAATTGTTGCTGACGGCACTTCGGAAACACTGCGCAAGCAAGCCCAGGGCAACGAGATGCTCCGGATAGAAATCCAGGATTACGACAGCAAAGACCGCGTTATCTCCGAACTCCAAAGAATAGAGACAATCCAGATGGTCGATCCTGTAAAAGATGGCAGCGGAATCTTTACTCTTCAAAGTAAGCCCGGAGCTTCTTCCCGCCGCAATATTTTTAATCTTTGCGTACAGAATAAATGGTTCCTTGCGGAGATGACTCCGGTTGAAACCAAGCTTGAAGATATTTTTAGAGAACTAACTACAGAATAATCATGAGAAAAATTTGGATTATTTCCTTACGTGAATTTAGATCCTTTTTTGATTCACTTACAGCCTACATTCTTATTGTAGCATTTCTCGGACTAAGCGGGTTTTTTACCTGGCTCTCCGGTTCAGATATTTTCTTTATCGGGCAGGCAAGCCTGCAGCCGTTTTTCTCGGTCGCTTACTGGACGTTGTTTTTCTTCACGCCGGCACTTACCATGCGAACTTTAGCTGAAGAGAATAAAACCGGAACGATTGAACTGCTGCTTACAAAAGCAGTTTCAGACTGGGATGTAATACTTGGGAAATTTCTTGCATGCTTAATGCTAATTGGAATTGCCCTTCTACTTACACTCCCCTATTACATCAGCATTTGGGCAATGGGACCGATTGACCACGGTGCAGTTTGGTGCGGGTACCTCGGCTTAATATTGATGAGCATGTCCTTCATAGGCATAGGCTTGTTTGCAAGCAGCATTACCAGCAACCAGATTGTCGCATTCCTGCTCTCGCTGTTTATCGGCGTTTTTTTCCTAATTATTTTTAATGTACTCGCTTCTAATTTGACCGGGTTCTTAGGCGAGCTTCTTAGCTTCCTAAGCCTTTCAACTCACTTCGATTCAATCTCGCGCGGAGTGGTGGATTCGAGAGACGTCATTTTCTTCCTAAGTATCACGGTACTCGGATTAATCTTAGCAGAAGCTTCTTTATCTAAAAGAAATATTGTAGAATAAAAAATATGCTTACAAGAAAAAAAGTACTTTATTCGATTCTTCTGATTCTTGGAATCCTCGTTCTCCTTAATATTGTTTCCAATAACTTTTATTTCCGTCTTGATTTTACACAGGGTCATCAGTATACCTTAAGTAAGGCAACAAAAAATATACTGCACTCGCTTGAGGCGCCGGTTACTGTTACTGCTTATTTTTCTAAAGACCTTCCACCTGATATTGCACAGGTTAGAAACGACTTCAAAGATATGCTGATTGAATACAGCGATGCTTCAGGCGGTAAAGTAGCTTATGATTTTGTTAATCCAAATAAGAACCAGGAAACCGAGGTGAAGGCTCAGCAAGCTGGTATTCAGCCGGTTATGATTAATGTTCGTGAGCGAGACCAGATGAAGCAGCAGCGGGCTTACCTTGGCGCCACTCTTACATATGAAGGAAGGAAAGAAATTATTCCACTAATTCAACCGGGCTCCGCGATGGAGTATGCTCTTTCTTCCAACATAAAAAAATTATCCGTAACTAATAAGCCAAAGATTGCCTTTCTGGAGGGAAACGGCGAGCCTTCTCTCTCAGAGCTCCAGCAGCTTGATGAGCAGCTTTCGGTTCTCTACGATGTAAATACGGTAACGCTTACCGATTCGACAACAATTCCAAGCGAATATAGAACGCTTGTAATTATTGCACCTACCGATACGATTAAACAGAAATATTTCAAACAGCTCGATGACTTCCTCTCAAAAGGAGGAAGAATTTTAGTCGCATTAAACCGCGTGAAAGGAAATTTATCCAACGCAACAGGTACAACAGTTAATACTGGATTAGGCAGTTGGCTAAAGAATAAAGGCATCGATGTTCAGCCGGATTTTCTTATCGATGCAAACTGCGGAAGCATAATGGTGCGCCAGCAGGAAGGAATGTTCGTTATGAATACGCCTGTTAGGTTCCCTTACCTGCCGATGATAACAAAATTTGCTGATCATCCTATTACAAAAGGAATCGAACAAGTAATGCTGCCGTTCGCTAGCCCGATTAAATATTCGGCTAAGAATCCTTCTATTCATATAACAACTCTTGCAACATCTTCCGACAGAGCCGGCATTCTAAGACCGCCGGTCTATTTTAATGCTGCACAGCAGTGGACGAAGAGCGATTTTAACGAGTCTTCACTTCCGGTTGCGGTTGCTGTTTCAGGAAAAATTTCCGGAAACGACGATTCGAAAATGGTAGTATTCGGCTGCGGAAGCTTTGCAACCAACGGCACAGGACAAAGCGCGCAAAGATTAAGCCCGGATAACGTAAACTTAATGGCAAATGCTATCGACTGGCTTTCCGACGATACAGGCTTAATTGCTCTACGGACTAAAGGTATCGTCTCCAGACCGCTGAATGCAAACATTTCCGAAGGCACTAAAACTCTGGTAAAATATTTGAATTTCCTTTTGCCGATTTTGCTCATTATCGGATACGGTCTTTTCCGTTATAAGAGAAGAAGATCATTAAGAAATAAATGGATGAACGAAACTTATGGTTAACAAACTTTCTATCAAGATACTGGGAATTATTTTTGCAATCCTCGTAGTCATAGTTGTATGGCAACTGATTAACTCAGGCAAGAATGAACGCTCATTCAGAAGCAGCCTTGTCTCAATTGATACTGCCAAGGTTACCTCGATAAGTCTTTATCCGAAAGCTACCGGACATAAGGAAGTAAGAATATTTAAAGAAGGAAATTACTGGAACGTTAACCTTCCGGACGGAAAGACTGCGACCGTCCCTTACTCAAAGATACTGAATTTATTCGATGTAATATTAGATATTAAGCCTGAAAGCGTTGCCGGGCAGAATGAGAGCCAGTGGAAAGAATTTCAAGTCGATACTTCCGGCACAAGGGTAGAAGTATATGAAGGGAATGACAAAGCACTGGATATGACCATCGGTAAATTTACATACCAGCAGCCCCGCAGTATGAGTACCTATGTACGTGTTGCGGACGACCCAAACGTTTATCAAGTTGACGGCTTCCTTACTTATACATTTAATCACGCTCCGGATTATTTCCGGGACGACCATGTCATAAACGACGATTATTTAAATTGGAATAAGATTACTTTTACTTATCCTGCCGACAGTTCTTTCGTGCTGTCAAAGAGTAATAACCAGTGGGATGTAAATGGAAAAGAAGCAGACTCTGCTAATGTAGTAAAATATCTTTCCGGTATATCTCAAATTGAAGACCCGAATTTCTTAGACAATCCCGACCAATTAATATTCAGAAAAGCACTTTATACATTAACTATTCAAAGCTCCAGGCTTGGTGCAATAAACGTTTCCGCCTTTGCCGATACATCCGGCATGGCAATTACCTCAACACAATTTCACAACACTTATTTCGATGGAAGGAAAGCAGACTTCTGGAAGAGAGTTTTCGTTAGTCAAAAGCAATTTGTTAAATTAGGAAGCAGTAAGAAGTAAATTCTTCCAAAGAAGTAGGTGCGTTATTTAGAGCTTATTCGTCAATGGTTATTCTCATCGTGTCATCCATAGTCATTCAATTATCCTTCATTGTAAAATAACGATTTATTGACCATGAATGACGGGTAAAGCCCAACTGATTACCGACCTCACCGGACTGCCAAAAAAAGACCACATCCAACAGCCAATCGCCTAAGAGCAATTATCACAGTTCCCGCAAGGTTTCTCATCTTTAAACCCAAAATATTCAGAGATAAACGCTCTACGGCAATTTTCTCCTCCAAAATAATTTACAACCGAAAGAAGCTTTTTATTATCGTTCATTAATTTTTCTTTCAGATAGTCTTCATCAAGAAGAATATCCGGCAGCTCATCAATTATTTGTAGGTTTCGGTTTTCGATTGAGCCTTCTGTAACGCCGTATCTGTCAAGCATTCCGAGAGCGGTCTCAATTCTGAAGTCTTTCCTGTTCTTAAAGTTCATCTGCTCGCGGAGATGCTCGATGCCGTAAACCGAATTTACGGCATGAATATCTCTCTTTATTAAATCATAGAGAGCGGAATAAAAATCTGCAGCGGGATTAGACCACTTAATAAATTCCATCTGGGTGTAAAGATCTTCCTGGTTATAAAGAAGAAGACACAAAGAATCTTTTCCGTCTCTGCCTGCCCTGCCGATCTCCTGATAGTAAGCTTCAATTGAAGACGGGACTTCGGCATGAATAACAAACCTGATGTCCGGCTTATCTATACCCATACCGAAGGCATTGGTTGCAAGAATAAGATTCTGCTTACCACACAGGAAATCTCGCTGCATCTGCTTGCGCTGCTTGTCTTCCAGCTTGCCATGGTAAATGCCGTGT
>JAJYIL010000057.1 GCA_021790055.1 Bacteroidota bacterium | reverse complement strand
AGATGTTCTTGCTGAAATCCCCCCGGATACTAAAACAGCAATACTTATCATTAATCCGCTTACTCAAGATACAATCTTTAAAGAGAATCATACACTCTCTATGGTTCCTGCCTCGAATACCAAGCTGTTTACAACTGCGACTGCGCTTTCGTTAATGGGCGGTAATTATCCACTGTACACAAAGATTATGACCTCCGACAGAAATGTTAAAAATGGTATTATAGAAGGCAACCTCTATATAAAAGGTTTCGGAAACTCTTTGTTCACCACAAGAGATCTTGACGAAATGATTAGACACTTGAAAAGACAAGGAATAAGAAAGATCACTGGTAATGTCGTCGGAGATGATTATTATTTTGACGAGCTATACACCCGCGCAGATTGGATTGATGATGAAGATCCAAATATAAGCCTTCCTCCCATTTCGGCTTTGGTTATTGATAGAAATAGGGAGTTAGTTCGACGCAGGATTAGAATTAGGCGGAGAAGGAAAACTTATTATCGTGTAATTACCAGGTACCAGGATATAAGCAGCCCGCCCTTGTACATCGCGAGGCTATTGAGAGAGAAACTAATTGAAAATGGAATTAGAGTTGAAGGCTCTGCAATTAAAGGACATACACCTGCCGATGCCGTCACCTTATCAAAATCAGAAATTCTTCTTAAAGAATTGATCAAAGCCATTAATAAACACAGCGACAATTTTTTAGCCGAATGCCTGTTCAAAACTCTCGGGGCTTATGCCACCGGCAAAGAAGGAAATTCATTTTACTCTACTCAAACTATTTTGAAATTTCTTAAGGACAATGGAATTTATTCCGAAGGTACTTCAGTAGTAGACGGCTCGGGAATTTCAAAATACGATCTCGTTACTGTCGGCGCAATTGTCGGGCTTCTAGATAAAATGTATTTCGATTTAAAAAACTTCAGGGATTTTTATAACTCTCTCAGCATCGCCGGCGTAGACGGAACACTTCGCTACCGTATGCGAAGCAGCACGGCAGAAAACGATTTCCACGGTAAAACAGGTACTTTGCATAATGTCTCATCGCTTTCCGGATATTTAAAAACTCAGAATGGAAATGAACTAATAGTAAGTATAATCTTCGATTTTAGATCCAAGTACCCGAACTATTACAGGGGAATTGAAAATAAAATTGTGGAGATTCTTAGCAACTGGTAATTACTCCCCCACCAAGAGCCGGTCAATTGGCAAACAGATTCTTGATACTTGATACCGGATAAGAAATCAAATATCCAGGATCAAGTATCGAGTATCTTAAAAGTTTACTTCTTCTGCTGGTTGTTGCTTTGAGTTTGGGGCGCAGTTTGAGCCTGAGGCAAGGTCGGCGTCTGCGGAATCTGCTGCCTGTTAGACTGAATTATGCTTTCTCGTTGATTAGCATTTACTTTTCCAGGCAAAAAGATCAGATTAATTGCCAAAGCTAAAATTGCCAGGCTTCCGCCAAGCCACCAGGTTGCCTTACTTAAAAAGTCCGCTGTCCTTCTAGCACCGAACATTGTTCCCATTGAACCGGCAGCACCGCCGAAAGTACCGGAAAGTCCATCGCCTTTGCTTGCCTGCATCAACACAATAGCCATCAACACTATCGAAATTATTGATGATATTACGACTAAAAACATGTACATAATTTTTCTCCTTCAATTTTTATATGTAGCGGGGGAGGGATTCGAACCCCCGACACGTGGATTATGATTCCACTGCTCTGACCGACTGAGCTACCCCGCCAAATCTCAATTTTAGCCAGCAAATATAGGAACATTCAAATTGAATTTCAAAATTTAATTATTACAACTATTTTACGAGTTGAAGTTCGGGGTTAAGAAACCAATTAAATATCTTTTGATTCCCTTCGATAAGAATACGTGAACTACACAAGCGGATCAAATTAAATCTTTCAAAAAAATCACCAAGGAGGTGTGTTAATGATGACAATCAGTTCAATTGGATCTGCAGGCGGATCATTTTCTGTTTCAGGCGCTGCTAATAAGGCTGCACCGGCAGCAAATTCGTGTTCTACCGGCGATGTTGCGACAATTTCGGAAGCTGCAAAAGAACTTGCCGTCAAGCAGAATTGAACGACTTCTCAAGAGGAAGCAACCGAATCTGCCTCAGCTCAGACTCAAGAACAAGCATCCGGTCTTTCTTAATAACAAGGGAATTATTATTTTAGGAAAAAAGGAAGTCTACAGATTTTTCTTCTCTTCCTTTTTTTAAGTTTACTTCTCACTCCGGTCTTCAGCAGCAAATTACGCTAAAATTTTATTCATTCAGGCAATCAAAACATTTATGTGGGAGCGGATAGATCCTTTCCTGCATGTTTTGAACATCTGCATGTTTCGTATTTATAAGCTCTAATGAGAGAATTCATTACTTTTAAGAGCTTTCCACAAGTAATCTATTAACTCTTTAATTCCTGCCCCTGTTGCAGCTGAGAATAATATTAACGGAGAATCAGCATTTTTAATTTTCTGAATTCTTATTTTTTTTATTTCTTTTTCTTCCACAAGGTCTGCTTTAGATAATGAAATTAATTTTTTCTTTTTAACCAATTCTTTACTGTAGCTGCCTAATTCGCTTAAAAGCATATTATAATCCCTTATATAATCATTTGAAGTAATATCAATAAGGAACAATAATATTTTTGTTCTTTCTATATGTTGCAGAAATTTAAGACCTAGTCCCTTCCCTTCGTGTGCGCCTTCGATGATCCCAGGAATATCTGCAACAGTGAAGCTCTGAAAATCCTTATATTTTACAATGCCGAGTACTGGTTCAAGTGTTGTGAACGGGTAGTCCGCAATCTTTGGCTTTGCTGCAGAGATTTTTGAAATGAGAGTTGATTTACCTGCATTCGGAAATCCCACCAGACCAACATCGGCAAGCAGCTTTAATTCAAGAATTATTTTTTTCTCTTCGCCGGGCTTTCCGGGTTCGGCAATACGCGGAGTTTGATTTGTGGATGTTGCAAAGTTGCTGTTCCCTTTTCCGCCCTTTCCGCCTTTGGCTATAGTATAACTTTTCCCCTCTTTGTCCAAATCAACAAATATTTTTTCTGATTCTATGTCCTTTACTATTGTACCTACTGGGACTTTTATTAAAACATCGTCTCCGCTTCTGCCGTCTTTCAATGCACTTCCGCCCGGCTCTCCGTTTTTAGCTTTGTAATGTTTCTTGTATCTGAAATCCAAAAGTGTCGCAAGGTTATGATGGGCTTCGATAATAATATCTCCGCCTTTTCCTCCGTTACCTCCGGAAGGTCCTCCCTTTGGGACATATTTTTCCCGTCTAAAAGTTACGGCTCCGCTTCCGCCGTCTCCGGCTTTTACATTAATCTCTGCATAGTCAATAAACATATTTCAAATTCTCATACTTGATTGAAAAAGTTTGCCACTGAATTTGTTAAAGCAACAGCCTCTTTTGAATAAGGATTAATCCTGTATGTTAGAAAAACACCTTTTAAAATTTCTGTCGCTTCTTCGTAGTTTTTGCATTCGCCTATTTTATCTACCGTGCTCAGGAAATCATCCCGGTCGTTATTAAAAACCGCGGAGATAATTTTACGGATATCCTTATCGCTTATAAAATCGAACAGATATTTCTCCGGCGACTTTTCTTCATAAAGAATTTCTTCTTGATTTTCTTCGTTGTGTATCTGCTCATCCTCTTCAATTGTCTCTTCAGCATTTTCATCCTTTTTCATGAAATCATCTACAAGTAAAGTTCTATCTTCGTGTACATCAGTTTCTTCATCCAATTCCGTCGGCTCGTCTTTTTCACTTTCTTTCCCGAGGATATCATCATGTGCAGCCTCATCAAAATCCTTCAGTAGTTGATTTGTTTCCTCTTCAAAATTGTAAAGAGAATCGAGCTCATTCTCTTTAGTTAAACCGGGTTTTACTTTATCAAGTTCATTTCCCGTTTGGGCGTCTTTTTCTTCAGCAGTATCGGACTCCTCATTATATAAAGACAAAAGCTCTTCATCTAATGAAACATCAAAATTAAATTCCTCCTCACCCGTTTTGCTGTCAATAGCCTTTGTTGGTTTCACTTCAACCTTCGTTTCATCGAGCTGAATATCCGGATGCTTTTCTGATCGGATTGATTTTCCTTTTTCTGCCGCTTCTTCTAAATTTAATTTTTGTTCCGTCGGCTTTTGCTCTTTCCCGGTATCAACCTTTGTTTCGCTATTAGCTTCGCGAACTTCCGCTTCATCTTCATTTTGAACCGGTTGTATATCTACCGGGATATCCGCATAAATTGCTTTCCTTATATCTTCAACTTCAGATTTTAGCTTTGATGTATCAGGGAAAGCTTTCTTTAGCCTGAAAAGAAATTCCATCAAGTTTTTTTCTTTAAGGAACATCTCAACGCCGCTTAATGGAAGTAAGCTTTTACCTTTGCCTCCGGACTCAGATTGACGGCTCTCGGGATTAAAAAACTCTGCCATCTCATATAATGAGTAATCAACCATCTTCTGACGACCATCCGACATTATTTCATTATCTATTTTATTAAGAATCAGTTCAAACTCCGTCAAGCTTAGGGCATCCAGGCTTCTCTTCATTAAGTAGGATAGAAAAATATTTTTAAGATAGTCGTAATAAAAGACGTAATTCAGAGTTAATTTGATTTCGTTTGTTGACTTATTGCCCGTTTCGTTAAATACGAGTTTGGACAAAGACCATCTTGGTCGTACTAAAAAATTTATATTGAAGGATACTGCCTGGATAACCAGCTTCTTCAGGTCTTCATAAGCTATCTTTTTATTCTTCTTTATTTCCTGGGAGATTAAATTAAAGTGCTTCGCAATCTCCGTACCGGTGTAATCAAAGAGGGATTGCTGCAAAAGCTTTTTCCTATCCTCTGCAATTAGGTAGTCAAGCTCCGCTGAAATATATTGAACTATTGCCGGATGTACTCCGCTTCCTGCTATCTTCTCAAAGCTGATATATGAGCCCAGGCTCTTTATCTTGTTCAGATTGTAGTCGACTATAAACTTTATTTCTTTTTCAAACATATCTTCCATCCTAACTGAATATTCGGCTTACGGAATAACATTAGCAAATGTACCAAACCGGAAAGGCTTCGATTGCATCTGGAAAAGCTTCTCAAAGCGCATAGAGCAAAGGGCATAACTCCTCTTTGCACTCTGCTCTATGCGCCCGGTCAGGAGATTTCTTTTTATCTTTGTACAAAATTTAATGATGAATCGAATAACCATATTCCTAAAATTCTCATCGCCGGTTGTTAAAATAAAAAAATCCCGGTTAACATGCCCATCAAAAGATGGTTTGTAAATCGGGATTCAAAATAAAGATAAACTATATTATTAAGTTGGAGCGTTGGAATAATGGAGTAATGGAATATTTTTACTCCAATATTCCATTACTCCAAAACTCCAATATTCAAAGCAGCGCGAAAATATTCAGTCATGCTTCAACGTTTTTCGATTTTATCTTAGCCAGCCGGTACTCGCGGTTCAGCTTGGCAATATTCTTTACGGAAATTCCTTTCGGGCATTCCGCTTCGCAAGCATAAGTATTCGAGCAGCTTCCAAAACCGAGCTCATCCATCTTTGCTACCATTGCTTCTACCCTGCTTTGCCTTTCAGGCTGACCTTGAGGAAGCAATGAAAACTGGGTTACCTTAGCTCCGACAAATAGCATTGCGGAACCGTTTTTGCAGGCTGCAACGCACGCACCGCATCCTATGCAAGCAGCGGAATCAAAAGCTTCGGATGCAATGTCCTTTGAGATAGGAATTGAGTTTGCATCAGGTACTCCGCCGGTGTTCACCGAAATGTACCCGCCAGCCTGAATAACTTTATCGAATGCCGAACGGTCGACTGCGAGGTCTTTAATAACCGGGAAGGCTTTTGCGCGGAAAGGCTCAACCCAGATTGTTTGTCCGTCTTTAAAGTTGCGCATGTGGAGCTGGCAGGTAGCAATCTTTGGCAGAGGTCCGTGAGGCTCGCCGTTGATTACCAATCCGCATGTGCCGCAGATGCCCTCGCGGCAGTCGCTTTCAAAAACAATCGGATCTTGATTATTCTTTTCAAGATTGTTGTTCAACTCATCAAGCATCTCAAGGAAAGAAGCTTCCGGTGAAACGGAAACACTATAATCAACAAATGAGCCTACTGTGTTTGGTGCTGACTGACGCCAGATTTTTAATTTCAGATTTATTTTCTTTTCACTCATTATTTATAACTCCTCTGAGCTAAATGTAAAAATTCAAATTCAAGTTCTTCTTTGTGAAGATTCCATTTACCGACATCTTCAAATTCCCAGGCGGCAACGTAGCGGTAATGCTCGTCGTCGCGCTTTGCTTCGCCTTCCTCCGTCTGGTATTCCTCACGGAAGTGGCAGCCGCAGGATTCGTTCCTGTCAAGAGCATCAACTGCCATAAGTTCGCTAAGCTCAAGATAATCTGCAACGCGTCCTGCACGCTCTAACGTCTGGTTCAAATCATCAGACTTACCGACTACATTAACGTCCTTCCAGAACTCTTCACGAAGTGCTTTTATTTCACCAATAACTTCTTTCAATCCTTTTTCATTTCTCGCCATACCGACTTTGTTCCATAACAGCTTGCCAAGCTTCTTATGGATTTCATCAACGGTAGTCTTTCCTTTAATTGAAAGAAGTTTGCCGACAAAGTCTTTAATTTCTTTTTCGGATTTCTTGAACTCATCCTGTTCTGTTGAAACAGATGCGAACTTACGGGTTGCGAGATAATCTCCAATCGTGTATGGTATAACGAAGTATCCGTCAGCCAAACCTTGCATCAGGGCGCTTGCGCCAAGCCTGTTCGCACCGTGGTCTGAGAAGTTCGCTTCGCCAAGAACAAATAAACCCGGCACCGTACTCATCAGATTATAATCTACCCACAAGCCGCCCATTATATAATGAGGTGCAGGATAAATCTTCATCGGAACTTCATAAGGATTTTCACCGGTGATGTTTTGATACATATCGAATAAGTTTCCATATCTTTCTTCGATAGCTTTTTTGCCTAACCTTTTTATTGCATCCGAACAATCTAAATAAACAGCTTCGCCGCCGTTTACTCCTCTTCCTTCATCGCAAACTTCTTTTGCACTTCGCGAAGAAATATCACGTGGTGCAAGATTTCCATATGAAGGATATTTTCTTTCAAGATAATAATCTCTTTCATCTTCAGGAATTTGATTTGGCGCGCGGTTATCGCCTTTCTTCTTAGGAACCCAAACTCTTCCGTCGTTTCTAATACTTTCACTCATCAAAGTTAATTTTGATTGGCTGTCGCCGTGAAGCGGAAGACAAGTAGGATGTATTTGAGTGTAGCACGGATTAGCGAAAAATGCACCTTTCTTATGAGCACGCCAGATTGCAGTTGTGTTGCTGTTCATCGCATTTGTAGAAAGGAAAAATACGTTGGCGTATCCGCCGGTTGCAAGAACGACTGCATGAGCAGAATATTTTTCAATCGCACCTGTAAGAAGATTTCTTACAACAATACCGCGTGCGGCTCCGTCAACAACAACCAGGTCCAGCATTTCTCTGCGGTTAAGCATCTGAACTTTGCCGCTGTTTATTTGTCTGCTTAATGCGCTGTAAGCACCAAGCAGTAACTGCTGACCCGTTTGTCCTCTGGCGTAAAAAGTTCTGGAAACCTGTGCGCCGCCGAAAGAGCGGTTATCGAGCAGACCGCCGTACTCGCGAGCAAACGGAACTCCTTGACCAACACACTGGTCGATTATGTTTCCGCTTACTTCGGCAAGACGGTAAACGTTTGCTTCGCGCGAGCGGAAGTCGCCGCCCTTAACTGTATCATAAAATAATCTGAAGGTCGAGTCGCCGTCATTCTGATAATTTTTTGATGCGTTGATTCCGCCTTGAGCAGCAATGCTGTGTGCGCGGCGCGGGCTGTCGTGGAATGAAAAAGCTTTCACGTTGTATCCAAGCTCGCCAAGCGTAGCCGCTGCTGAAGCGCCTGCTAAGCCAGTACCAACAACAATGATGTCGTATTTCCTTTTGTTGGAAGGATTGACTAACTTCAAATTAAATTTATGATTTGTCCATTTGGTTTCAATTGGTCCTTCCGGAACTTTGGAATCAAGTTTAAAATCTTTAGAGGTTGAATTTATATTGCCCATTTGTTACCTCCCGTGGAAATATAAAAAGTAAATAGGCAGCGAGGCAAAGCCTGCCGCAACTAAAATCGCATAAATAGTTCCCACCGTTTGAATGAGCGGGAAATATTTTTTATGGTTCCACCCCATCGTCTGGAATGCGCTCTGAAAGCCATGGTTCAAATGGAATCCAAGCAGCGCCATCGCAAAAATATAAAACCATGAATAAAGCGGTATCATGAACAAGCCGGTAACAATACCGTAAAGATTTTCCGCACCGTTGCCCAAATTGTACGGGTACCAGATTGTATCCAGGTGAATTACCAGGAAAATAAAAATAATACTAGCAGACTGAATCATCGTGCGGGAAAATATGCTGCTGTTTTTCGACTTTGCGCTTATCTTATTTTCTACGCCTTTAGATTTTTTATTCCCCCACCATACCCTTATGCCGTTAATTATATGGAAGATGAAGACCAATGCAAGCAGAACTTCTATAATTCTTAATAAAGGCATGATTAGCTCAAGCGTGCTGGCGTAAGTTGAAAATGCTTTCGCACCCCAGTACAAAGTAAGATTACCTGCAAGATGTATGATTAAAAATATGATTAGCAAAATTCCGGTAACAGTCATTACCAGCTTTTTACCGATTGATGAATTTGTAAACTTCCAAAACCAACCCATTAGTTTACTCCTTTGTTTAACTTTTTCATGGGATAATTATCTGCCGATGTGAAGCTGCTTTAACAGATTCGAACTTTTCCCCTCCGAACATTTAAGCGGTTAATTAAAAAGAATAACTTCAACAAACAAACCTAGATAATGTGTTCTCTAAAAACCGGAATCAAACTTATCAAATATTGTTTTTAAAATCAATTTTTGTTGAGTTTGTTTACATCACTCCCGAGATAATTTATTGCATCATCTACCGTCTTGTGTGTGCCGGTTATAACGAGTGTATCTTTCTCCAATATCTTTTCATCGCTGGCAGGATTTGTAATGGTAGTATCATCCCTCACTATCGCAATTATCGTAACTCCTGTTTCAGCGCGCAGGTTTAACTCTTTCATTGTCTTGCCGGCATGGATATTATTTTCATCCACGTAAAAAGTTTCAGTCAATCCGGCGGCTAATATTTCATTTAGATTTACCAAAGAAGCCGCTGCGCCCTTCTCTCTCATCATGCTGTAAGATTCGCCTCTCAAAAGCGAAGCCTGCTTCATAATTATGTTTAGAGGAATATGTAATTTCTCTAACACCTTACTGAATATTTGAAGCGACGTTTCAAATTCTTCCGGTATTACTTCATCGGCGCCAAGCGATTTTAGTTCATCAATCTCATTTGTGTAGCGTGTTCTTACCACAGAATAAATTTCCGGGTTGATTCGCTTTGCATTTTTCAAAGCTACTTTAGTTGCGAAAGGGTCAGAGATTGCAAAGACTATTACCGAAGCTTTCCCGGCTCCGGCAGTCTGCAAAATTTCTTCGCGTGTTGTGTCTCCGTAAATTATATTTTCACCTTTTGATTTTTCTTCCTTTACTGTTTCGGGATTTATTTCAACAACAAGATATTCAATTCCGGTTTCTTTCAAGACTCTGGCAAGATTTCTTCCGTTCAATCCGAATCCGACAATGATAACATGGTTTTCTATTCCCGGTTTAGGCAATGGTTTTTGTTTTGATACTTTTATTCCGCCGGCGCCGTAGCCAAGCACAGGCGCAAGCTTGATTAACAGCGGTGTAAGCAGCATCGTAAAAATTGATGAAGCAAGAAATGCATTGTAAAATTCAGTGCCAATCAAATTAAATGTTAAGCCGGATTGCGACAGAACGAAAGAGAATTCACCAACCTGAGAAAGACTTAGACCGGCAATAATGGCGATGCGGAATGGATACTTCATCGCTTTAATTAAGAGAAGAACGACAGAAGTTTTCAGAATAATTATTCCGGCTGTAAGCGCAATCATCAAAAAGAAATAATCGTAAACAAATTTCAAATTAAGCAGCAAGCCGATTGATACGAAGAAGATACTGTTGAATGCATCCTTCAATGGAAGAATATCTGCCGTTACTTGGTGGCTGAAATCCGATTCGGATAAAATAAGACCTGCAATAAAAGCGCCGATAGCAAATGACAATCCGATTAGATGAGTTAGATATGCTGTTCCAAGCAAAAGCAAAATTGTTCCGACTGTAAACGCTTCTCTGATTTTTAATCTTGCAAGGTGATATAAAATTTTCGGCATTAAAAATTTTGCCAGCAGGACAATAATGGCAATAGAAACTAAAGCATAAATCAACTGGAGAATTATTCTCGTCAAAGTAAAGCTTTCCCCGCCGCCTAAGACCGGAAGAAGTATCAGCATCGGAACAACCGCTAAGTCCTGAAAAATTAAAATTACAATCGAGATTCTTCCGAAAGGTGTTTCAAGCTCGCCCCTGTCTTGAAGCAGCTTAAGCACAATGGCTGTACTTGAAAGACTGATAAGCATTCCGTAAAAGACTGCTTTGTTCAACGGAATGCCGAATAAATAAAAGATTAAAGCCGTAATGAGAATTGTAAAAACAATCTGAAGTAAACCGGCATA
>JAJYIL010000056.1 GCA_021790055.1 Bacteroidota bacterium | reverse complement strand
ATTTCGGGAAAAAAGCTTGACCACCAGGAAGTTACCGAAACAGCAAACCGGGTAAAAGATAAGTTTGAACGACTTGTTAAGGGAATAATCTCATCGATTTGAATATTAGAGTCCAATCGTAATAAATTTTGACCTAAACAACCGGCGTGGCAATAAAGTTATTGTTTTTATATCGTAATTTTAATTGACTTTATACCCCTTAACTGGTAATTTTGGTTTCTAATTTTTCAAAATTCATTTAGAAGTATAAACCAAATATGAAAGAACTCAGATTTCGGATAATTCTAATCCTTGCTGCGGTAGCACTTTCAATTTACCTCCTATATCCCACATATCTTAATTATCAGAATAATAAAAAGATAGATGAGATTTTAGCCAAAAAGAGGATTCAAATTGAAAAAGCCGATCCAAATATTTCCAATGATGAGGTAGATACCAGGCTAAAATCAGTTGAGGATAGTATAAAAGCGAACGATCCTTCAATTAACAAAGATAAACTGGCAAGCCTTAAGCTTGGTTTGGACCTGCAAGGCGGAATGCGTGTCGTGCTTGAAGTTAACACCGGCAAGCTCCTTCAAAAGCTGGCTAAGGCACCTGATGCAAACTTCAATCAGGCGCTTGCACAGGCAGAAAAAGAAGCTGCAACCTCCAATGCATCTATTGTAGATCTTCTTGCAAACAACCTGAAGGCAAAAGGAATAAGACTGAGCAGGTATTATGGCAACATACGTGAAGACGACAGCCAGATTATAAGCGACCTGAATAAGAGCGCCGAAGATGCCGTATCCAGGGCTATGGAAATTATCCGCAACAGAGTTGACCAGTACGGCGTTTCCGAACCTACAATTGAAAGAGAAGGAAGCAGGAGAATTGTTGTAGAGTTGCCGGGCATTGCAAGGGAAGAAGAAGCAAAGCAGCTTCTGCAGGGTACAGCTTTACTTGAATTCAAGATTGTTAAAGATCCTCAATTTACAATTTCCGTAATGAAGAAGATTGATGACGTTCTCGCCGGAAATGCTTCGGTTGATTCTACTTTATCCGACAGCGCAAAAGCCAACCAAAATGGAAAGACGACTGCGGCTAAAGAGGATACAACAAGTCCGCAAAATATGTCTGCTGCGGAATTTGCAAAGAAACATCCTTTCTTCTCGGTTGCTATACTCGACCAGAGATCCCATACCGCAGATGCATTCGTTAAAGCCGATGACCGGGACAAATTAAAATTGTGGCTCGATAGACCGGACGTGCAAAAAGTTATTCCCAGCAACTGTCAGTTCGTATTTTCAGCAAGACCCGAAATCGTTCAAAACGGGATAGGATATTACAAATTATATTGCGTAGATAAAACTGCAGAGTTAACGGGTGGTGTAGTAACCAACGCAACTGCGTCAATAAGTCCGGAAACTTCGGCACCGGTTGTAAACATGGAAATGAATTCCGAAGGTGCGGCAGATTGGGCAAGAATAACCGGCGCTAATGTCGGTAAAAGGATTGCAATCATCCTCGACGGAGTAGTTTATTCTGCACCGGTAGTACGCGGTAAAATTCCCGGTGGTCGTTCGCAGATTGAGGGAATGGCGGACCTCGAGGAAGCTCATCTGCTTGCAATTGTATTAAAAGCAGGCGCTCTACCGGCGCCGGTCGATATTATTGAAGAGAGAACGGTCGGTCCTTCACTTGGACAGGACTCAATTACCGATGGATTCAATTCTACATTTATCGGATTCTTGGTAGTCAGCTTCTTCATGATAATTTACTACCGGAGAGCTGGAACAATTGCAGCAGGCTCGCTTGTATTTACTATCCTTTTTATACTTGGAGCGCTTGCAGGCTTTAAAGCTACACTTACCCTTCCTGGTATTGCAGGCATTATCTTAACAATAGGAAGGGCGGTAGATGCGAACGTTCTTATATACGAACGTATACGGGAAGAAATGGAAACCGGCAAGACTCTTAAAGCATCTGTGGATAGCGGCTTCTCTAAAGCTTACTCTGCAATTATAGACTCAAATGTTACTACATTTATCACCGGCGTTATCCTTTACCAGTTTGGTACCGGTCCCGTACAAGGATTTGCACTAACGCTGATGATTGGCCTGGTAGCAAGCTTATTCAGTGCACTTGTAATTGCAAGAGTAGTTTTTGATTACATGGTTCAAAAAGGAATTAAAATTTCACTTGGATAATTTTTCATTAGTCTTCAGCTTTCAAAAAATTGAAGACCTTCAATAAGGAATTTATAAATGCGAATTTTCGAACATATTCAAATTGATTGGCTAGGTAAAAGAAGGATTTTTTATTCTATATCGTTAAGCTTACTTCTGATCGGCTGGATAACAGTTTTTGTACGCGGTCTGCATTTCGGTATTGATTTCAAAGGTGGAACAGAAATAGTACTCGAGTTCCAAAAGCCTGTAGATGTCAGCACCATCCGGAATTACGTATCAAACATAGGACTTGGTAATGTAGAGATAAAGACATTCGGCGGACAAACTGGCGTTCTGGTAAGAACGGAACTGCAGGAATTGCCTCATAATTTAATTCCCAGGGTTGTGTCAAATATAAATGCAGCTATTCAGAAAATATACCCCGGCATTCAGGCTAATGTAATTGATACTACAGCCTCATCAGTAACTTATGCTTTGCCTAATCCGGATACAACAAATCTCCTGGTAAATAAGCTTTACAGCGCCGGATTTCAAACCGGAAGAGTGTCGGAGGAGCCAACTAATACCCAGATGGTTGTTAGAGTAGGCATAGCCGAATGGCTGAAGGAAGTACTGAACAATAAAATCAGCAATAATTTTTTCAAAGTAGTTAAGGAAGATCACGTAGGACCAAAAGTGGGGAATGAATTAAAAGTAAACGCGATTATTGCCGTTTTCCTTTCGCTGGTTGGAATTTTAATTTATCTCGCATTAAGGTTCAAATTCATTTTTGCATTAGGAGCAGTTGTAGCGCTTTTCCATGACGTTCTTATTACAATCGGATTATATGCCGCTCTTTATGGAGTAATACCGGGATTAAATCTTGAAATTGACTTAACGGTAGTTGCGGCGTTCTTAACGCTTATCGGTTACTCCGTTAACGATACGGTTATTGTATTCGATAGAGTAAGAGAGAATTTGAAAATCCACAAGACAATGGACCTTGAAGAGCTGATAAATCAAAGCGTAAACCGGACAATGAGCAGAACCATACTAACTGCCGGTACAGTTTTGCTGGCTGTTTTGGTCCTATTAATCTTCGGCGGTGAGGTGCTTCGCGCATTTTCGTTCACGCTTTTCTTTGGAACCATAACCGGTACATACTCTTCAATCTTTATTGCAAGCGCATTGGTACTTGAATACGCAAACAGGTTCCAGAAGAAAGTTCAATTTTAATTTTAATTAACCGGAGATATCATGGGTAAAGGAGACAAAAAATCTAAAAAAGGAAAAATATTCTTAGGCAGCCACGGTAAAAGAAGACCGAAGCTAAAGAAGAAGAAATATGTTCCCGTTCCTGAAAAGCCGAAGGAATAATCCTAAGCTATCAACATGTTGGAGCAATGGAATGCTGGAGTGTTGGAAAAACGGAATTAATTGATATGTTCCATCACTCCAATACTCCATAATTCCAACAGACTGTGTAACATGAGTAAGAATTTTCTCCCGCAGTTTTATTCTTTCCGTTGAATTGCCAACAGGGTCAGATCATCTCTTAATTGATGACTGCGGGTAAATGCAGCGACATCATACAGGTAAGTATCAATTAGCTTCCCGGGATTCAGCCCAAAATTTTTTAAAGCCACGTTGTTTATCCTTTCCGTACCGTATTCTTCATCGTTAAAATTAGCTTCGGAAAGCCCGTCGGTATACAGCAAAATTGCTTCGCCTTCGGCAAGCTGTAGTTGATTTGAAAAATACGTTCCGGTTTTAAAAAGCCCAACGGGCATACCGTTGGAATCGAGATTGATGACTTCACCTTTCTTTATTAAAACAGGGAGGCAATGACCGGCGTTGCAGATTTCCACCTTACCATTTTTATCCGCCCTACCGCATACCATGGTCACAAAGTGTGAATAGAGCGAGCTCTCACAGAACAGCCGGTTTACACGCTCTACCAACTCATTAACCGGAAGATTAAACCCGATCATGCTGTGAACAAATGCATGTATATGGGTCATCAACATAGATGCAGCAATCCCCTTCCCTGTTATGTCTCCGATAATGAAGATGATGCTTCCGTCAAGATCATTCACCATTATGTCGCAGTAGTCGCCGCTTACCAAACCAGCCGGTTGGTAATGAAAGCTTATTTCGTAACCGTGCGAATGGAAATTATTCTTAGGCAAGAGAGAGGACTGAATTTTTGCAGCGAGACCGAGGTCCTGTTCCAGGTGCCTTTGTTCATCCTCGCTTAGATGAGCTATACAAAATTTAGCGCAAGGATCCGAAGCAAGCAACTCCTCTTCAATAGTTTCATGACAGAAATCGCACATACCGTAAGAGCCGTTGTCCATTCTTTCAAGCGCCGTATCTACCTTTTGAAGAAGCGAAACCAGATTTTGCGGTTGTTTTGATTCTTCAATAGCTCTGTTTAATCTTCCGCGCCTTTCGTTTAACTGGCTTCGCAAATTTACATACTCAAAACTTTCCATTTTTTGCCTTCAAATTTTTAACTGATCTTTAAATTGAATAACAGGTAATTTTGCCACAATAAAAATCCGGTTTTGGTTGTTAGTAATCAAGTATAAAATGACAAACGGAGATTTGGATAAGTTTAATTAAATTGCTTTAGTCAAATTTACTTTTGTGAATTTTGCATTTACGGGAGACACACATTCGGAATGGGCAGTACTCAAATATGAAATTCCTTTTACTGCCCGCGGCGGAAACACGCTCACTCCATACATAACACACGATATCGGAGGGTTCCTCGGAAAGAAAATCCCGTTCGATCTTTATGCACGATGGGTCGAGTTCGGCACATTCAGCCCGGTACTCCGCCTTCACAGCGCGTTTGAAAACCCTGCTGACGGAAACCTCCGCATGCCGTGGACGTACGGACAAAAAGGGATCGATGTTGTTAAAAAATTTTTCCGGCTTCGTTACAGTATGCTGCCTTATATCTACACTTATTCAAGAGCAGCGTACAACAGCGCCTTACCGCTGGTACGCCCTCTTTATCTTGAATATCCTTCGCTCGACGAAGCCTACTCTTATCCGGGAGAATATTTTTTCGGATCTGAAATTCTTGTTAATCCGGTTACCAAAAATGATGATGAAAAAGATATTTACCTTCCGCCAGGTAAGTGGTACGACTACTTTTCGGGAGAAAAATTTGAAGGCGGAAAAGTAATCCACCGGAAATATTCAATCGATAAGATTCTTCTTTTCGTTAAGGCAGGCTCTGTTATTCCTACTGAACCGTTCAGGGAATATTCAGACGAAAGACCGCTCGACACTTTGATCATCAGCATTTATGGCGGGGAAATCGGACACTTTAACCTTTATGAAGATGACGGCATAACGATGGATTATCAACAAGGAAAATTTTCCTTGACGCCTATCTCCTTTATTAATTATCCTAATGGAAATACCAAAATTAAAATAGGTCCGACAAAGGGAGAATTCAACGGACAGTTAAACAACCGGGTATATGATATTTTGCTGCATGCATTTCACCAGCCAAAATCAGTATGGCTGAACGGCATAGAGCTAAGCAGAAATAGCTGGGCGCGGGACAGCAGCAATTCTTCGTCAAGAATTTACTTGCCTTCCGAAAGCATACGGAAAGGAATAATAGTCAGGTTGAAAAAATAATTTTTGTTTTTAAACCCAAAAAATTCACTAGGGATGTCCCGCTGCGATAATTCCGAAGGGCAAATTTTCTTAATGGAAAATTTGGGTCAAAATAAAAGAGATGAAGTCACTCAACCGGCTTCCTTATTTTATATCAAAATAAAACAGCTAAGAATCTTCATTGCCGTTTTCAAAGTCCTGCTGATCGTTGTTGTGCTGATCTTCTTCTCTTTTATAATTATTGAAGTTAAATCTTAAATTGAGCATTATGACAGGGGCATCCATTGCATGGTAGTTATAAGAGTAAAAGCTGACGCCGGTTGTAGTCGATTCATGCCTTCTCGTCTTAAGCAAATCTCTAACTTGAAGGGTTAAGGATAATTTCTTTCCCATAAAATCCTTTTTAACCGAAAGGTCGGCTGAGAAATTTGCCGCTTCCCTTTCCTGCGCCTCGATTTCGGGACTGTGATATCTCATATTTAACTGAACCATGAGAGATTCCATAATCTTAAATCCGTTGTTCATGCGGAGCGACCAGTTAAAATTATTTTGATAAAAGGGCTGGCTGTTTATTACGCCTTTAATCCGGTACTCATAAATATTTCCCATAAAGTTTACGTTCAAGAAAGGTAAAGGATCTGACACAACCATAATCTCCGAGCCAAAGGAATAGTCAGTTCCCACATTATCGAAAGTATTCAGTGTTACATTTTCCGAATACACAGACTCAACCTCGTCGATATGGTTATGGTTTATGCGGTAATAAAAATCATTTGATACGGAAACCTCGCCCAGCATCGTTTGACCGCCAAGTTCGTATGAATCGATCAGCTCTGGTTTCAGCGAAGGGTTACCGCGTCGAATATTGTTTGCATCCTGCCAGGTGTAGAACGGTTCAAGAAACCAATCATGCGGTCTATCGATTCTTCACGTGTAGCTTGCCATCAACTGTGAACCGGCTCCGAAATTATACGAAATGTGGAATGGTTGAAAGTTCGCCTTCGGATGTTTTCTTTCCCTGGAACTGGACTGCATTATTTGTTTCTGCCGACGATGAAAGATCGGTCAAATTACTCCGGCTCAAAATAACTCACTTGAGATTTCGTGTCCTTTTAAAGGAAATTTATGAGAGTAATTTGTATTTAAGGCATAGTACCATCCGGAACGGTCGCTCGTTTCACTGCTTAGATAATTTAACACTGCCGGATTAGAAGTAGACCATTGAGCATAATTCAAATCCGAATTCCTCTGCCCATTCCTATTTCCATATCTTCCGCCGAAATTCAGCTTAGCATTATCTCCAAGGTTGAAATCAATCCCACCGCGAACGCCGAAACTTATTATTCCTCTCTCGCTTTCTCCATTTGAATTTATGAATGAAGAATTGCCGGCATTTCCTTCGGCATCAAACTTTGCAGAAGGATTGGTAATAATTTCAATCGATTCGATAGTACTTGCAGGAATCTGCTGAAGCGCATCCTGTGCATCCATAACAGAAGGGCGGTTATCAATCAGCACCGTGAAGTTAGTGCTGCCCCGCAAGCTAGCGTTGCCGTCAATGTCAACAGTGATCGACGGAACATTCTTCAAAACATCTGCTGCGTTTCCGGATATCGAAGTCTGCATCTGGCTTCCTTTTTGTCTATCTGGTATGTAACCGGAGACCTTGATCCTTCGATAAGTACATTTTGAAGATTTATTGCGGAAACTTTTATGTAGATATTTCCAAGCTCTGCCAGAGGCTTAGATTGAGTGATTGAAATGTTTCAAACCATCCTTTTTTCGTAACCAATAAACTGGATATTAAGGTAATATTTTCCTTCGGGTATGCTTGATAATTTAAAGCTGCCGGATTTATCAGTAACCGTTCCGGTTACCAGTGAACTGTCTTTAGAATTGAACAAGATTATGTTTGCATATTCAACCGGGACTCTGTCATTAAAGTCGAATATCTTTCCTGATATTACTCCACGGTCTTTTGGCAACTGTCTTTGCTGACTAATAATATCACTTGTGTAAGAGAAGAGAACCAGAACTATAGCGGAAATTCTTTGAATCATAAAACCCTTTTGTGCTTGTAGTAACTATTTAATTAATTCCTAAATTTGACATTGAATTTAATTCGGAAGTTTAATTAATTTTTAGATTTACTCCGTGAAATTAACATTTTTTTGTTCTTCTTTGCTCAGCAAGTTGATAAATATTTTGATAGATTGGATACGGGATTTTTAATTTTTATAGAAATAAACATTTTTGTTTTTAGGTAAGAAGATGAGCACCGGTCAAAAAAACAATTTTACGTATTCCGAATTTGCAGACAAGCTGCTCGTCAAGAGAGAGCTTCATGCCTGCAACGCATCGCTAAAACGAGAATCTATTGATCTTCTAAACGAGTTAATAGATTTCCTCTTTCCGCATTTTTCTAACAAGGTTTACTATTCGTCGAAGGACGTATTAGCTAAGCTACAGCTGCTGGAACGAAATGTAATCTCGCTTCTAAAGATTGTGATTGACAATGACGAGACCGGGATAGAAAAATCTGCCGACAAATTTATTTCTAGAATTCCGGAAGTGCATGACATGTTGTGGGAAGATGCAGAGGCTATATATCAGGGCGATCCGGCAGCAGAAAGCATTGACGAGGTTATACTGGCGTACCCGGGATTTATGGCAATCTTAATTTACCGTCTTGCACATGAACTCTATAAGCTTAACATCCCGATTATCCCGAGAATATTAACCGAACATGCGCATCAAATAACCGGAATCGATATTCATCCTGGCGCGGAAATAGATTCGCCATTCTTTATCGATCACGGCACCGGGATTGTAATCGGTGAGACTACTAATATCGGCAAGAACGTGAAGATTTATCAAGGTGTAACTCTTGGTGCTTTGAGTGTTGAAAAATCATTGTCGCATACAAAGCGGCATCCGACAATACAGGATGACGTAATTATTTACTCTCAGGCTGTAATCTTAGGCGGTGATACGTTGATCGGGAAAAACAGCATTATTGGCGGTAATGCCTGGATAACTCAAAGTATACCTGCTAACTCAATCGTTTACAGCAAGAGTGAGGTAAAAGTCAGATTGAATGAAAAGGCATTCGATGCGCCGGAGTTTATTATTTGATTTGTATCGCAGGCAACTTGACTAAAAAAGGATGAAGCAATATCTTTGTCCTTGAAATTATGAAAACAAAGTCATCCGTTAGAATATTCACTCAAGCAGCAGTTTGTTGTTGTCAAATCGAAAAACATTTTCGGATGGAAGACTTGCGTTAAGTTCGATGCAAAATTTAAGTTAAATTAAGCCCTTCCATAGCGAAGGGCTTTTTTATTATATAAACGTAATATACCGGAGGATTAAAATGAAGTACAAAAATATTCTTGAGACTATCGGCAGAACGCCGGAAGTAAGGATAAACAAATTATTCGGCAGCAGCCATGAGGTATGGATGAAGCTGGAGCGCTCAAACCCAGGCGGAAGCATCAAAGATAGAATAGCTCTAACAATGATTGAAGACGCCGAGGGGAAGGGAATTCTAAAAAAAGGAAGCTTAATTGTTGAGCCGACTTCAGGCAATACCGGAATTGGATTAGCGATTGTAGCCGCCGTAAAGGGCTATGAGGTTATCCTGGTAATGCCGGACTCAATGTCGATTGAAAGAAGAAAGCTGATGGCGGCTTACGGTGCAAAGTTCGAGCTTACACCGCGAGAGCTTGGAATGAAGGGCGCCATTGAAAAGGCAAAGGAAATTGCTTCACAAAATAAAAACGCCTGGATACCGCAGCAGTTCGATAATCCTGCAAACGTGGAAGCACACGAGAACTTTACAGCTGCAGAAATAGTGGAAGATTTCCCGGAAGGCTTTGATTATCTTATAACCGGAGTCGGAACCGGCGGACACATTACCGGTGTGGCAAAAGTATTAAAGAGAAAATTCCCCTCTATAAAGGTATTTGCAGTTGAACCTGCATCATCGGCAGTTATAGCCGGAGGCAAACCCGGACCTCATCCGCTGCAGGGCTTAGGCGCCGGCTTTATCCCTTCTATCCTCGATACCTCGCTAATTGACGGGACAATATCGGTAGAAAAGGATGAAGCGTTCCTGTACGCTCAAAGAGCCGCAAAAGAGGAAGGATTGTTTTTAGGCATTTCATCCGGAGCCGCGCTAGCTGCGGTTGCAAAGAAGATTAAAGAAATCCCGCCCAGAAAAAGAATACTCACCTTTAACTATGATACAGGCGAAAGATATTTATCGATTGAAGGACTATTCTAGTCTAAATAAAAAACCCCGGTCCATCAACGACCGGGGTCCATCATCTAACATTAGGAGCACTATATCAATGCATGTTCATTCTTATTTCTAATTCTATTTACACAGAGTCATGATTATTTTTTAATTGGCTACCAAAAGCTTAGATTCTAACTGATCAGCTATCTGTTTAAAGATGTACTCATGTTCATAAGTGTCTTTTTTCGGGCTGACTTCGATTCCATTTCCCATAGTTAAGTACATGCTCGCCAGATGAGCCTTATATCTGATTGATGTAACCGGGTAGCTTTCGGCAATCTTATTCAACTCATCAATTACATTCGAATAGTCGGCGTTGGGATAATATTTCTTCAGCAAGACTACGTTGTAAATGGATCCTTCAACAATTCCGGGAATTTTATTTTCAAGAGATGATTGAGAAATTTCCAACGCGCGCTGATAGAATAACTTTGCCTTTGCCGCAGTACTATCCTTTGCAAAAATGCCGACGGAAAAAACTGTTACCGCCAGCGATATAGCCAACACAAAATTCAAAATTCTTTTTTTCATTGCATCTCCAATCTAATATTTAACATCTATTCACACGTAGTTTTTCAAACTTCGTACCAACACGGTTCTAACATCAAAATATTTCTTTTTGAATTTTATTAAATGATTCCGTTATTTCTAAGTAGTTGGCAAGGGTGCCACAAAACTGCAAGCAATTGATGAAGATTTTA
>JAJYIL010000055.1 GCA_021790055.1 Bacteroidota bacterium | reverse complement strand
CCATAATAACGCCGTTGTTGTACAAGGCATCTAAAATAAATTCCTTTATATTGGTGTTGTTAAGTATAGTATTGGGGCTTGGAACTATTACCTGTTCCCACAACCGGAGATATTCTTTTAAATCAACTTTACCGTTTTTATATGAAAGTATCTGGAAATTATTACCATGCGAAATTGCATTTTCAATAGTATCTTTATAAGCGCCGGCATAGAAGCGCGCATCTTCAGACGACCATTTCACTATCTGGTTTAATGCGCTTTGATTCCACTTTATAGAGCTTTTATCTATTAGTCCGCTTCTATATTCATCGAACGCATTATTAAATACCTGGTAATAGCCCTTCTGAAGCTGGGATATTATCTCATCCTTTATTTTTTCAAACGGTTCCAATTTTATTTTTTTAATATCCAGTGCTTTTATTATGTGAATTCCGTCTGCTGATTCTAAAACCCTCGTGAATCCTTTCTTAAGTTTAAAAATAACATTTGCAACCGGATCAGCCATTGATTCTGCCCAGGTAACTCTTCTTTTAGCATTTAACCTAAATTTCATCAACGGATGATGCATTAAAATACTCTTTATATCGGAATTCTTACTGAGCCCGGTTTCTATTTTTAAAGCAATCGCTTTTAGTGAGTCAAGCGTCTCTTTTGCCGGATCTGATGGAATTAGTAATGTTATATCAATACATTGGACTTCCTTATCCATTTTTTTGTAAGCTTCGAGCGCCGTCTTTTCATTAGCATACTGATCCACAAAACGCTTATTAAAAAAGGCGTTTACTAATTCATAATTAACTAAACGACTTATTTTCTCCATTAATGCTTGATTTTTATCTAATTTCCTATCAAAGAAATCAAATAATCTTATTTGATATCTTATCATTTCATTTAATGCTTGATTGTATGCCTCGGATTTAGTACGAAATCTACCCTCAAAATGCCACTTGCCTACATATTGTCTCAGTTCCTTTGCGGTTATAAAATAATCCTTGCCGATCTTTGCTACAATAGTATCATCTTTAGTATAGTTGGGTTTATTTTGTGCCTTAGCAAAGACAGGTAAGAATAAAAGGACAATAAAAAGGGATTTTATTAATTTCATTAATAGCTTCATTCAGGATTCAATTATGTTCGTTAATGCACATTTTAGGTTGCGCTGCTCAAAATATAATGGCATGATGAAATAGACAAATTTATGCCTCCAAATTTTTCTTCGGACATTATTCCATAATTCCAATATTCCAATTCTCCATTATTCCAAAGCTCCGGTCAACAAGCCTGATTAGGGTGAATATATAATTCAAAGCCCCAGTTAACCGGGGCTTTGATATTAATAAGTTTATGAAAATAAAAATATTATTTCATCAGGATCATCTTCTTTGCTACTACGTTATCGCCGGCTTTAAGCTGGTAAATATAGATACCGCTTGCTAAGCCGTTTGCATTGAATTGAACCTTATAAGAATTCGCAGTCTTAAATCCGTTAACTAAAGTTGCTACTTCCTGACCAAGTGCATTGTATACTTTTAAAGAAACAAAGCTGCTCTTCGGAATTGTATAGCTGATTTCCGTACTTGGGTTAAATGGATTAGGATAATTCTGCTGTAATTCGAATTTGTTCGGAAGACTCGGTATATTTTCAACTGCCGTTGGTCCATTGGCTAATACATTAGCAATAGCAGCTAATTCAGTACTTTCCTGAGCTTTCCATGTAACGTACGTTGATGGGAACCAATCCAGATCTCCAAGCGGGAAATTGCCAAGACCGGCAGTTAACAAATTGGAATCAGTATATGAAAGATCAATCGGAATTGGCCAATCGGCATAAATGAAGTTTGATGCTTCCGGGTTACTTGATTGTCGCCATGATGGCATTGGTGTACCGTAGCTCGTGTCAACGCATGCAATCGCATAAGCTTTTATAGTTGCAAGCTGAGTTGTAAATAAAACATCCGTATTCGCAAAAGTTGGTAACTGATTGTACCATTTACCATTTGTAAGAAGAGGATAATTTGTCTTATCAGCAAATAGAGAGTCGGTTCTTGAGTTCATTATAATCATCTGGGAGACCCACTGTGTACTTCCGTCTACCTTAGTAGAATTCAATGTTGAAACGATATCGGAAAGTGATGGATCCCAATAAGCTAAGTTCCTATCTGCATAAAAGTTCTTGCCGTTTGCATTAAAAACAGAATCAACGCGTAAATTAATAAGACCCATTGGCTCTCCGTCCATGTCAACTTCACCTGCATCAGCTTTGAAAAGTGGCGGGGCATAACTCTGCAACTGGCAATTTACAAATATGTTATTCGTTTCACTCATATTTGTCTGGTCGCCGTTATTCATAAAAATAAAACCGGCACAATCGATAAAGTCATTATGATTGAAAAGCACTTTGTGAACATTAACACCGTATCTAAATTTGTAGGCAGTACCCTGGAAATTCACGTGTGTACAGTTCTGAACAGAAAGAGTATCCTCCTGAGTAACACCGCCGGAATTGAAATCTGTAATACCACCATTTCGACGGCATGTATGTCCGTCCATATTTACCATGTAATCGTTTGTAAAAAATACGCTTGTGTTGGCAGGCGGACCTCCAACCCAGCACCACCAGGTATGTTCCATAATACTGTTATCTACTTGAAGTCTCATACCCGCTCCGTTAAAGCCAAAGAATGCCCATCCTCCTCCGTTACCGGCAGTATTACCTATTTCAAGATCGACGTTTTTAATAAGCAGGTCTTTATTGATTGTCATACCTCCGTATGAGGTAACATTTGTAGAATTTGTACCCGAAATAATCGGCGGTTGAGTTCCTTTGTTTACTTTCAATGAAGTCTGCGTAGGACCCATAATAATGGTTCTATAGTTGGTCGATGTTACAGGATTGTTATCGCACGAATATGTTCCTCCGTTCGCTAACACATATACACGACCTGCAGGAGCCAAAGTATCCGAAGCCATTAGAAGCGTCAGAGTATTCGTACCGCCATAATCAATATCATCTTTTACAAAGAGAGTATCGCCGCTTTGGCTCGAGACATATTGCATATCCTGGGCAATTGCCGACGATACAACAAGAAGAAAAAACATACTGAAAAGTAAAATAACACTTTTCATTTTTAAACCTCCTTAAATGAGTGATTGTTAAAAAAAATTTTGTAAAAACACACTACTAATTTTTTTCCAAAAATTATTCCGCACCTCCTTCCTTAAACAAAACAGTAAAATAATTGTCCATTAAAAAGAATATCTCAAATTCATCTGGAATGTTGTTGGGAAATATAAAACTGAGACCAGGTTTTTAGTTACTGGAGCAGTCGGGCTCGTTCTGTAATTTTGATACGTCTTTATACCATTGTGAAAGATATTTGTTCCATTCAATGATACGCTCAATCCCTTGAAAGGCAGATCTTGTCTGATCATAAAATCCCATCTGTATATGTTGCCTGTATAAGATGTCAGTTCGGGTCTCGAGCCTACGTTATTTATTACATTGCCGGTTAAGCTAAACGATATTCGTCCATGGAAGCCTTTATAGTCGGCGCCGACAGCTACGTTCAGCACATCGTTTGCCTGCTGAATTAATCTTCCGACAAAAGATGTATCAACCGTAGTATACATTGGTGTGACACGATGGGTAACCGGGTTAACATAATTTGTAACTACATTCTGAAGTATGGTATAAGCAGTATTTGACCCTGACTTTGTATAGTTTACGTCTAAAACTAATGAATTAAATGGCTCAGGCAAATACCAGAAATTTGTCTGCCAGTCAAGTTCGACACCTCTTATAAAGCCGAGGTTCGGATTGTTCAATGAGATTCCAACAGTTTGGCTGTTCGGTACTGTAAAGCCGAATCTTTGCCACAAAAATGTTGAGTCGGGGATATAGGTATTAGCGGCGTAATGTGCACGATCAACATAGAAAATCGATGTATTATACATTTGATTTTTTATTGTTTTGTAGAATGCATCAACCGTAAACAGACCTATTGAGTTATTATGAAAAGACCCGACAATATCAAAGTTTTGTGCTGTAGCAGGTTTTAACATTGGATTTCCAAGTTCAAAGTTGCCTGCATAAAACGCTACTTTAGGAATAATTGCCGAATAATCCGGGCGGGAAATCCCGGTGTAATAGGCAAGTCTAACATTCGCCCAGTCGTTTACTTTATATTCCATCTGTACATCGGGAAATAAATTGTTATCCGTCCTGTCTACGTTGAAGGCACTGTAAGGAACGCTATTTGGATGATAAATTTGAGTATAATAAACGTTAGAGGAGTCGTTAACTTTAATTGACCCGCCTTCAGTACTAACACAGTCGCCATAAACTGTATGAGTAACATAAGTAAAATTGGCATGGTATATCATATTATAGCTTTCAAACCGGACACCGCCAAGTACGGTTAATTTTGGACCAATGTTAAATGTACCCATTGCATAAGCTGCTGAAAATTGTTCTGCACCGTTCCAATCATTTTTATAGCTGTCGGCATACTGTATAGGTGTTGACCAGCCTTGCTCCGACAATTTCAGCCATGTATCATATCTAGTCCGGTCTAATGTATATTTAAAGCCGCCGTGTGTCATATCATATAAGCCCTTCATATAATATTGCCCCCTATTAAAGTCATTATTCATAACCATTGAAAATTTTACCGGGTTGCCTTCACTTACCCCGCCAAGGTAAGCATTTGCTGCCGGATTTACATACAAATCAGCCGCGCCGTGGGCGAAATCTTCATCGAAATTATTTTCACGTGTCGTTCTAATATATTTCCCGCCGACTTTAAATGTGGCGTTGATATCTTTAGTAAAGCTGACCGGTGCCGAAACATCAAGCGATACGTTATATAAATGCTGGTAAAACTGGCTGGCATTACTCTGAGTCCAGCCTCCTATCGTTGCAGCAGCAGGATCTGCCGGGTTAAGATTGTTAAAGACACCAAGAGCATTTGTAAGTGACATGCCCTCTTGTGCAGCAAGATTAGTATAACTTATCCTATTACCGCTAGCATCGTAACCAAATGGAGCTGTAGTTGCGCTTTGATTATAAAATTGGCTCCATGCGGCACCGTAAAGACCAGCCGCATATCCGAATATTGTATATTGTTCCGTGGCTGAATGAGACAGGCTTAGGTTCACCTTGATATCGCCAAATGTATTTTCTAATTGAAGTGCATTAATCCATAAGTCCTTTCCGTATAAACTGCGATTGGGGGTATATATTGACGAAGTATTATTAAAGTTAAGTGCAACGTAATTATTTAGTTGATCCGTAACATTCCCGGCATAGGTATTTTGAAATACTATTTTACCGTTCGGAAGGCGATAATCTAATATAAGACTCCCGCCGCTGTTTTTGGTAATATTGGCATCATATTCAAAGGTTGCACCGGTGGTTACATAGGTTGCCTGTCCGTAATCATTATTATTCGTTCCATAAAATGACGGTGAAATTGAAGCTACCTGGTTGCCGCCGTCGGAACGATCCATGTTTCCCTGTAAGAATACACCTAATTTATCGTTAAAGAAGCGCTGGCTGGCACTTGCCCAAAACTTATAATTGTCCGCTACATGATCTTGCGAATTGTAATTTCCTTGAGCCAAAACATCAAAATGAAAACCTTTGGGAGCTTCCCTTAATTCCAGATTAACTACGCCTCCGAGTGCATTGGCATCCATATCCGGAGTTAACGCTTTTACTACTTCAATACCGGAGAGCAGATTTGATGATATAAAGCCAAGATCTGTTGCACGTGTATTCATATCGGTTGATGGTAATTCAATGCCATTGAGTAGAATCTGATTTAATTTAGCCTGAACTCCACGGATAACAACCTGGTCCCCGTTCATGAGGGAAACACCGGGCAAACGGCTTAGTGCGGTTGCCGCATTATCATCAGGCAGTTCATGTATTTTTTCTGAAGATACTACGTTTATAATAGTATTGGAGGTAAGCTGCTGGTTTATAGCCTGCTGCTGCCCTTGAGCCTGCGCAGTAACTACAACTGTTCGCCCCTCTATCGCTTTTGCAACAAGATTAAATTCTCTTGTGTTATTCCCCTCTTTAATTGTCACTGAAGCAGTATCGGAATTGTATCCGATATATGAAATTGTAATTTTATGTCGCCCCACCGGTATGTTGGCAATAAAGAAATTTCCGGACAGATCGGCAGCAGCACCAAGGCTTGTGCCTTGAACAATAACATTTGCACCTATAAGCGGGCTTTTTGTTTCTTTATCCAGCACTTTCCCTCTTAAAGAACCCGATTGTGCCAGGATGGTAGCTTGAAAAGCAATAATTATTAATATAACAAATAGGGAAGCGGTTTTACTTCCATAACGGTATCCATCAATGAGCATTTTACCTCCTATAGATATTTTGTTAGCATGCCTGGATTTATTTAATTAATAAAGTTCTATTACTACTTATAATCGGATTTTTATTTCGAACTATCTTTCAAATAAAATTATAATTCACATTCAATAATTAAAAGCCACTTGCAGTCATAAACTAACCATATCGTGCCAGATAAAATTTTCCGGCTTAGGATGCTTACTCATTTCAACCTGTACAAATCATCGTTCTATTTACTATTCAATAATTTTACTTATCTTTAGAACCACTAACTGGAAAAGACTATTTAAAAAATCTTTCATCAATTTAATCAGCTCTTACATTTCAATAATTATTTTAACTAAATAAAATGGATTCAATTAATATTGAAACGTTTCAATTCCCGGACAAACATAATCTTTTTAAATATTAAACTCAAATTTTTCTGAAAAAATTTTAGAGGTATTATTTTATCCAATTAGTATTATATTTTAATAGACACAGTTATTTATTTTATATGTATTTTTGAAAAATATATTTCTAATTAATTTCTATATATTTATTCCATAAGAATTTTTTATCGCTTATTATATACTTTATTATATCGGTATCCGGGTTTGTTATTTTCTCCATTATTAAAGTTGCTGCAGCTATTCCCATATTCATCGGGTCTTGATTTATTATTGATATCGAAGGATAAAATTTTATTGCCGTATCTATAAAGCCGTACCCCACTATCCCTATATCATCGGGTATGTTTATTCCTTTTTCATATGCTGCATTGTAAGCTCCAAGTGCAACCCTGTCGTTTACTGCAAAAATAATTTCCGGCAGATCTTTTAAATCGTATAATTTCTTAAACGCTTCGTAACCGTCCCTTATATCAAATCCCCCCTCTATTATCCATTCCGGTATTATTTCTATGCCGTTCTTTTCAAGTACAAATCTATATGCTTCACATCTGCTCTTGCCGACGCTTACGCTTAAATATCCGGCAAAGTGTGCAATCTTTTTATAGCCCAGCTTTATTATCTTTTCTAATGCGGAAATTCCGCCGTTCCTATCATCAAATTCAATGCTCGGTAGGTTCATCCCTTCAAGCTTACGGTCGAAAAACATCATCGGAATATTCATTTTACCTATTCGCTCGAAAATCTGCGTATCTTCAGTTTCCTGCGAGACACATACTATCAGTCCGTCTACTTTCATCTTTATTAAAGATTCAATATTCATTCTCTCGGTATTTTTATTCTCTCCCGACTCGGTTATAAATACGTCGTATTTTTTTTTCGCCGCTGTATCCACAATACCTTTTACTGCGTATGAAAAGAAATTATTTCTAAAGCTCGGGATTACAACGCCTATTACATGCTCTGCTTCATCATACCCTATCTTAATTACAGCTTTATGTACTTTATCCTTTCCCCTCTGCAAAACACCAGGACGATTTCTCAACTTTTTGGATATAGTCATACTTGATACGTTGAATTTCTATTAATATCTATTTGTTTGGCTAAAAAGAATACTTGTTTGTAACTTTCACGGATACTTTCTCGCAAACTTAATAATAAAACTTAACAAACGAATCAATTAAAAACAAGATCATAAAATATTACGTCAAACTTTTTTACAAATTTCCTTTTTTATTAAGGAATAAATTGATTAGTGAACAACAGCAGCCGGTATCCTTGAATCTCCTTTGCAGCTCTTACTACCAATTTAGAAAATTAATCAAAACAGAGAATAGATAAATGGGGCTAAAGCCGAGCCCTGTGTTAGTACAATAATTCCTCCCAACAATAACAGTATAATTAAGATAGGTGCCAGCCACCATTTTTTTCTGACCTTTAGAAATTGCCACAGCTCAGATACTATTGATAATTTGCCCATGTATTCCTCATTCAAAAATAAAAATTGTTTCTTCCTTTATTCAATCTTTAATTCATTGAATAAATGTTATAATAGTGAACCAGTCCGATTCTTCCATTCCTCCATTATTCCAACTACTCCATTACTCCAACATTCCATTACTCCATAGAATAATTGGTTGAATTTAGAATTGTCTCTCATAATCAGCCGGATCAAATTTTTTCCTTTCACGCTTTTGCCAATAACTCTGTTTGTCTTTTTCTAATTTCAAGTCAAGAAAATCCTTCTTAAACAACTTTGACAACAAACCTATTGGCGTTACCGCAATATAAAATAAAATTGTCAGAATTACTCTTGTCATAATCCAGCCGAGGATAATTGATAAAGTCATCCAGACTTTATTTAACGGTTTTAATGCCATCGGCGCGGCTAAGCCAATTATTGTTATTAAGAATCCCAATGCACCGAAATATACTGCCGAACCCTTCCGCGAAATCGTCAATAATATAGTTATAACAATAAGTGCTATGCCGATAGTTAAGCCAAACTTTTTTAAATCCCGCCTTGACTCTTTTATATTTTTTATCTCTTCAAGTATCATAAATTTATTTAATCAAGTGAATATTCTTTTCTCCAATTTGTATCATCTGCAAGTTCCTTTTGTTCTTCTTTATTTAAAAGAAAGTTCCCTATTATTAAATGATCAATGTTGGTTCGCATAAAGCATTTATATGCATCTTCCGGTGTACATACTATCGGTTCGCCGCGTACGTTAAATGAAGTATTTATTATCACGGCACAACCGTACTTTTCATTGAACTTTGAAATAAGCTTATAGTAAAGAGGATTTGTATCATTGTGCACCGTTTGAATCCTTGCTGAGTAGTCTATATGCGTTACTGCAGGAATATCCGATCTTACAACATTCAGCTTGTCTATCCCAAAAAGACTCTCCTCCCCGGTGTTTAATTTTTTGCGCCTCTCTTTTTTTATGTCCGCTACTATTAGCATATAAGGACTGCCGGTATCCAATTCAAAATAGTCGCCGGCTTTTTCAAACAGCACCGATGGTGCGAAGGGTCGAAAGCTTTCCCTGAATTTTATTTTCAGGTTCATAACGGATTGCATCTTAGGCGAGCGTGCATCGCCTATAATGGACCTGGCTCCAAGCGCCCTTGGTCCGAATTCCATCCTGCCTTGAAACCAGCCTAATACTTTTTCCTGTGCAATTAAATCGGCAGCTACTTGCGGGATGGCATCTGCTTCAAGCTTATGATATACTATTCCGTCTGTCTTGAAGAATTCCAAAATTTTTTCATCTGAATATTCAGGTCCGAGAAAAGAGCCCTGCTGGGCATCTTGAGATTCATTAATAGTTCTAGGATTATTGTAATACTTAAACCACCCTGCTAAGGCTGCGCCTGCTGCACCGCCTGCATCTCCTGCAGCAGGTTGAATCCAAATTTTTTCAAAGATACCTTCCCGCAATAGCTTTCCGTTTGCAACGCAGTTCAAAGCTACTCCTCCTGCAAGCGTTAGATTTTTCATCCCGGTAATTTTATGCACATACCTCCCGATCTTAAGTACAATTTCTTCGGTTACATCTTGGATAGATCGAGCTAAGTCCATGTCCCTCTTAGTAAGCTTGCCCTCGGGCTTTCTCGGTTTCCCGCCGAAAAGTTTATTAAACCTTTCGTTAGTCATCGTTAAGCCGGCGCAGTAATCAAAATACTTCATATTTATTTTAAACGATCCATCTTCTTTTACGTCTATCAATTCACTCAAAATAAGATCTTTATACTTCGGTTCACCGTATGGTGCAAGCCCCATTACCTTATATTCACCGGAATTCACTTTAAATCCTGTGTAATATGTAAATGCCGAATATAAAAGTCCGAGCGAATGCGGGAATTTAATTTCTTCAAGCAGCTCAATTTCGTTGCCTCTTCCGATGCCGAAGCTTGTTGTTGTCCATTCACCTACTCCGTCCATCGTTAATATCGCTGCCTCATGGAAAGGCGAAGGATAAAATGCCGATGCGGCGTGAGACTCATGATGCTCTGGGAAAATAATCTTACCGTTATAGTTCAACTCCTTTTGAATGTAATCTTTCATCCAAAGCTTCTGCTTTATCCATAAAGGCATCGCTTTTATAAAAGACTTAATCCCGGCGGGCGCATAAGTGATGTAAGTTTCTATAAGTCTTTCGAATTTTAGAAACGGCTTATCATAAAATGCTACCAGGTCCAATTTTGAAGAATCAATTCCTGAATAATCAAGACAGAACTTGATCGCATTTGTTGGAAAGCTGTAGTCATGCTTTTTCCTTGTAAATCTTTCCTCCTGCGCAGCTGATATAATCTTACCGTCCTTTACAAGACATGCCGCACTGTCATGATAAAAAGCAGATATGCCGAGTATATTCATTCTTGTTATAGTTACTTTTCTTCTTATAATTACAAAAGCTATTTTCCAAAGTAAGCACTAAAAAAAAAAATTTAATTCAAATATATTAACTTTTGGAATCTTTGGTCCAAATGGAAAGATCTAATTGATTTGACTCAGAAATCATCAATTTGTGTGTCCACAAATGCTTTTTTTGAGTATTTTTATGAATTTTTTGAAAATTTT
>JAJYIL010000054.1 GCA_021790055.1 Bacteroidota bacterium | reverse complement strand
CCTGAATGTTAGACATTGCTTCGATAATCTTTTTGTTACCTACTGCCCACCCGATCCTGAAGCCTGTCATTGCATACTGCTTCGAGACCCCGTTGATTAGGATTATTTTTGAATTTTCGGAAAGGTCTTTTGCGTAATTGTAACAATTGATCGGTTTCCTCCCGTCGAATATTAAACGGTGATAGATGTCGTCCATTATTAGGTAGAGATCTTTCTTTTCACAAAATTGAACTACATCCGAAATAAATTCCTCGGAATACATTGCTCCGGTTGGATTATTCGGACTGTTTATTATTACAGCTTTGGTATAGGATCCTACTCGCTGTTCAATATCCTGAATTCTCGGGTAAAAGGTTCCGTCTTCGGGTAGGGCAGGTACACCTATAGCGCCGCAAAGCTTTGCCATCTCGGGATAGCTTACCCAGTACGGCGCCGGGAAAACAACTTCTTCCTGCGGGTTTAAGATTGCCTGAAGAGCGACCATAATAGCTTGTTTAGCGCCTCCGGAAGCGATTACATTTTCCGGAGCCACTGTCCGATTGTAAAATTCTTCTGTATAACGAATGATGGCTTTTTTCAAAGCCGGGATGCCGTCTGCAGGTGTATACCTGATCTCGGCAGTATTTAGATGCGCAGCAGTAGACAGGATTGCATCCATGGGTACTTTGCTTTTTGGCTCGCCGCCGCCAAGGTGAATTACCGGCTCACCCTTGTCTCTTAGTATCGCTGCTTTTTCATTCAGCTTAAGAGTCGGCGACGCACTTATAGAGCGTGCGATTTGACTTAAACTCATTTTGATCCTATTAAATATCTGATTGTGGTTTATAAATTCAGATGCAAAATTATTGCAGAAAAATTTAGAATCAAAACTTTTTAAGTTAATTTCCCAATAATCTTGTATATAAATTAATATAACCGCATACTTAAGCTTAAAAAATTATTGTGGTGTCGGACCTTGCGTTACCTGTACAAAATCCGAAGGACGAACCCACTTCTTAAATGCCTTCATTACGTCATCTGCGTTTAAGCTTAAATATTTTTTTGCTGCAATAGTCGGTTCATTTAATGGAAGACCTTCTAAAGAACGCGACAACAAGCCTCCTGCAATGCTGCCCAAGCTCGATTCTGAAAGAGGAATCTCACGCATCAGCATTGCCTTTGCCTGCTTAAGTTCATGATGCGTAACAGGTGAGGTTTGCATCTGTCTTAAGTCCCGTTCAATTATAACTCTTGCCTTGGAGACATTCGGCGGATCACAGCCATAGTTCACTTCGTAAGTAGATCTTGTTTTACCAACGCCGAATGAAGATGCGACATAATATACCAAACCGCTGTTTTCACGGAGGTCTTTATAAAACCTTGTAGCGTAAAAGGCGCCGCCTAAAACATGATTGCCAAGCTGAAGTGCATAGTACTCGGGATTCGAACGCGTCAGCTTCAAAGTCTCAGCAAGTGTAACCTTATCCTGCACACGGCTTTTATCCGGAACAGCCGATACAGAAGATTTGTTTAAAGGTACTGGCGGAAGCTCGGTTACAGGCTTTGCACCTTCGGCTTTCCAGTTGCCAAAATATTTTTCAATAACATTCTTTGCGCTGTCGGGAGAAATGTCTCCGATGACTACTATGGTTGTTAGGTCTGGGCGGTAAACTTTTTCATAATAACTCTTAACATCCTTCAGAGTCAAAGAAGATACAGTCTGCGGAGTTGTTTGCCTTTGAACAGGATCTTCCTTTGGATAAAGACCTGCAATCAAAGAGCGACCGGCAAGATAATCCGGGCTCTTAAGCTCGCCGGCAACAGTAGCTGCAGTTTGCTGCCGTATAATATTAAAAGCATGTTCCGGCAAGCCGGGGTTCAATTCATTATCTGCCAATAATTGAACGCCTTTCTCAAAATGATTTGCCAGTACATTTACCGAAAAGCTTGTTCCGGCAGATTCATCGGCGCCAATATCATCAAGAGCCTTCTGGAACGAAATCCTGTCGAGCGTCTTCGATCCGTATGAAAACAATTGATCTAAAACGCCCGATACGCCATCCTGACCTTTAGGTGCCTCCAAATCCGAGTTATTCTTTATCCTGCCGTAAACACTAACTGTGTTGCTTACCGTTTCGTGCTGAACAATTAATTTCAAACCGTTGGGAAGGACAGATACAACGGGATTAACAACCGAGCCCGGTACTTTTAGTCTTCCAATGGCTTTGTCAGCCCACAATGGTAAAGCTACCGCTTTGGGATTTTTGGGAGCGAAAGATTCACTGCCGCCAAATCCTTTTCGCGAAATCGGCTTACCGGATGATTGCGGTGTAAGAACTGCATAGATAGCATGAGCGGGATCTAAATATCTTTTTGCAACACGATCAACATCATTTACATTTACCTTTTCGAGCATCTTCAAATCGTCGTTGGGAGATTTTCTTCCTTCTACGGCAAGCGCTTCAGACCAGACAGAAGCAAGACCGGAAACAGAATTTTTCTGAAACTCCGCATCGGATAGCTCGTGTCTCTTTTCAGCTGCTACAAGATCTTCAGACAATCCTTTCTTTATCTCTCCATTTAAAATTGATTGAAGCTCATTAACCAAGCTTTTCGAATCAGCTCCCTTAGGAAATACAGCCAGCGCAAATCCCATTCCCGATTGAGGAAGGTCATCGTATTCAAAGCCTGCATAAAGTGCTTTACCTGTTGGTACAAGCTTCGAGTAAAGCTCTCCCCGCTGATTGCTTAATACATCAGATAGAATCTGAGCGGCAGCGTAATCCGGGCTGTTTGAGCCGGGCATACGGAAGCTTATTATAGCTAAACCGTATGGCAAATCGGTTTTTAATTTTAAAGTATCGACTGAAACCGGCTCAAGGTTAACTTCCGGTCTCTCAGGTAATTTTTTTGATGGTATTTCTTCAAATAATTTCTTTACTTCATCCAGCGCTGAGTTTGGCTGGACATCTCCAACAATAACTAAAATAGCATTGTTAGGAGCATACCATGTATCGTGAAATTTCTTAAGCAAAGAGCCTGTTGTTTTATTGAACGAAGGACGCGTTCCGAGCGCATCATGCGCATATGGAGTTCCCTTGAACATTGCCGCTAAGAGCTTCTTGAAAAAAACATATTCGGGGTTCGATAAATCCTGCGCAACTTCCTGCTCGATTGCGCCGCGTTCATTCTTCCATAATGAATCGGTGCAAAGCAGGTTTCTCATTCTTATTGATTCGATATGAAGCGCTAAATCAAGATCTTCCGATGGTACGGTAAAAAAGAATTGAGTTACGGTTTGCCTTGTATCGGCGTTAAAATCTCCGCCCATTGCGGCAGTTATATCTGCAAGCTGATCGGCAGATAAGCCTTTGCTGCCCCGGAACATCATATGCTCAAGAGCGTGGGCTGTACCCGGAAATCCTTTCGGCGCTTCATTTGAGCCGACAAGATAATTTATCTCTGTTGTTACTACCGGTGCTAAAGCATCGCGAACAATTACAACGCGAAGCCCGTTCTTCAAAGTTGCACGCAATACATTTTCTTCACTTAACTTGGATTTCGCAAACGAACTTCCACTTAAGAAAAGCGTTGATAATAGAAGAATTAAAAAATATTGGTAGAATTTTCCCGTTTGATGATTGGAAATAAAATGATTCGATTTATTATACATAATTATCCCGAAATTGATTTGAAAGTTTAATCATTACCGTGAAAAGTAAACAAGAGATAAATCACAATTGAAACCTTAATCCAAATAATCTTTTAGATATTTTCCTGTCCATGAATTGGAGTTTTTTATTATCTCCTCAGGAGTACCGGCGGCTACAACTTCTCCGCCCTTATCCCCTGCTTCCGGGCCAAGATCAATTATGTAATCGGCGCTTTTAATAATCTCTAGGTTATGTTCGATAATTACGACCGAATTATTTCTCTCAAGTAAAAGATTAAAGCAATTTATCAGCTTTGATATATCGTCAAAGTGGAGACCTGTAGTCGGCTCGTCGAAAATAAAAAGCGTATGCAGTCTTTCTCTTTGAGCAGTAAGATGAGCAGCGAGCTTTATCCTTTGCGCCTCGCCGCCGGAAAGCGTATTTGAAGGCTGACCAAGCTTAAGATATCCGAGACCGACCTGGGAAAGGAGCTCGATTCCTTTTAATATTTTTTCATTGTCCTTTGGCGAGCCATCCCTTGGTGAAAAAAAATCAACAGCCTCGTCAACTGTCATTTCAAGAACGTCTATAAGGTTTTTGCCGCGGTAAGTAATCTCACGGATTTCCTTCTTGAAGCGCGTACCGTTGCAGTCGTCGCACTCAAGATAAATATCGGCAAGGAATTGCATTTCAACTTTTATAAAGCCATCGCCCTGACAGGTCTCGCATCTGCCGCCGGGAACATTGAAGGAAAAAAAGCCGGGCTTATAACCGCGCGCTCTTGCCTGGTGTGTTGATGCAAATAATTCTCTTATATGCTCATAAGCCTTTATGTAGCTGATAGGATTTGAACGCGGTGTCTTTCCAATCGGCGATTGATCAACAATCTCAATGTCATCTATATTTTCACTGCCTTTTATATCGGCATACTTTCCAATTTTCGGCGGAACTTTACCGATGCTCTTTGCTAAACCGCCGTACAAAATATCGTGTATAAGCGTGCTTTTACCTGAGCCGCTTACACCGGATATGACAACAAATTTATTCAGCGGGATTTCAACATCGATATTCTTTAAGTTGTTTTCCTGCGCACCAATTATTTTTATTGATCTCGTAGCTTTTGTGTTTCGTTTCGCCGGAATCGGAATTTCCATTTTCCCGGAAAGATATTTACCCGTCAGAGAATTTTTATCTTGCAGAATATCTTCAATAGTTCCCATTGCAATTATCTCGCCGCCGTTTACTCCCGCCTTAGGCCCCATATCTACAACTATATCTGCAGACCTAATCATATCGGGATCGTGCTCAACCACAAGTACCGAGTTACCGATGTCTCTTAAATTCTTTAATAGATTTATCAGCTTGAAGTTGTCTCTAGGATGAAGCCCGATGCTCGGTTCATCAAGTACGTATAAGGTTCCAACGAGCGATGAGCCGAGTGAGGTTGCAAGATTTATCCTTTGCGTTTCGCCGCCGGAAAGCGTGCTGCTTAAGCGGTCTAAAGTAAGATATCCGATTCCAACATCATGTAAGAAAGTCAGTCGTTTAATTATTTCTTTCAGAACTCTCTCACCAACAAGCAGATCATATTCGGAAAGCTGAAGCTCCTTAAAGAATTTTAGTGATTGTTCTATCGGAATCTTCACAACGTCGTAAATCGATTTGCCGTTTATCTTAACTTGCAGCGCTTCTCTTCTAAGCCTCGAACCTTTACACGCTGTACAAGTTGTATAGCCGCGGTACCGGCTTAACAAAACTCTTATATGCATTTTATAAGTTTTTGATTCCAGCTTCTCAAAGAATCTATCGATACCGATGTAATCTCCGAATCCGCTTCTTATAAGAGATACTTGATCCGCAGTTAAATCTTTGAATGGAATGCTGAGCGGAATTCCATATTGCTTTGCGCTTCTGATTAAATCCCGCAGATGAGAGCTAAACTTTGCTGTTCTAAACGGTGCGATGGCGCCATCTATTATGCTTAACGAATCCACTGGAACCACAAGATTCATATCTATCCCGATTATCCTGCTGAATCCCTGGCAGACGGGGCATGCGCCGAAGGGATTGTTAAATGAGAAGAAGCGCGGCTCCGGCTCCTCATAGCGTATGCCGCAGCATTCATAAAATTTGTTAAAGTCCTTTTGTTCAGCGGTATCGGCATTTATTAAGACGAGACGATCCTCGCCTTCTTTAAATGTTACTTCAATTGCATCGGAAAGACGTTCTCTTACCTGTCCCTTCTGCACCTTGAAACGGTCAATTATAATAGCTACTGTGTCTTTTTTACCGGGCAGTTTGTCTTCTTCATTTAAATCGACAAGTGAATTCCTAAAATATATCCTGAAGAATCCCCGTTTCTTCAGCAAATCAATTTCCTCTTTTAATGTATGCCCTTCATGCAGGTGCAGAGGAAATCCAAGATAGAACCTCGAGCCCTCCGGCTGTTCTTCAAGCCAACTCGAAACTGTTCCGGTAGTAGCTTTATTAACTTCCTTTCCACACTCAAAGCAAATAGTCTTTCCAATCCTTGCAAAAAGCAATCGTAAATAATCATAGACTTCCGTAGTCGTTCCTACGGTAGAACGTGTATTCTTTGCACCGGTTTTCTGTTCTATCGCAACAGCAGGACTAATTCCCTGGATAAGGTCTACGTCAGGCTTATTCATTCTCTCCAGAAACTGCCTTGCATAAGCGGAAAGGCTTTCCACATACCTTCGCTGACCTTCTGCATAAATGGTATCAAAAACAAGAGAAGATTTACCGCTCCCGCTGACTCCGGTAAAAACTACAAGCTTGTTTCTCGGCAGTTCGAAGCTGAGGTTTTTTAAATTATGCTCTCGTGCGCCTTTTATAATTATCTTTCTATCTTTTTTATTTGCTTTTGTAGTGTTCATTAATTTCAGTTATTCAATTTAGAATTTAAATATAAATAAGAATTGTGGAATAGCGTGGTGATAAGTTAATCATGCTAAAATCTCATGGAATTGGGGAACAATGGAGTAATGGAATTAATAATCTTCTCCATTATTCCAATACCCCAATTCTCCATAAGTAACCTTTGTAAAGCCTGAGACAATCCGACTTCTATTTTTTAGCTGCTTCCAGTCTCTTAAGCGTTTCAATCTTATCATCCAGCAGCTTTATCTTTTGATCGAGCTCTTTCAACCGGTTTGTAATCTCATTTTCATAAGGAGCTCTATCCCAGTAACCGCGGTTTTCAAAATAGCCCTTGAAGAGCCAGTTATGCTTTAACGCTTCCATATTTTCGGCAAGGCGCGACGCACTTACGCGCGCATCCTCGCTTGTTAGCCTGATATTTTCCAGTGTCGCTGAAATTGTAGTATCATATTTGCCGCTTACAAGAAGCTCTCCAAGCACTCCTCTGCCGCGGTTAAGATTAGTCATAATTGTATCCACGTTTGTAACAACATCGTTAGCGTTGGTTACTATCGTTTTCACGCCGACTCCAAGAGTGTCGAAAATACCGATAATCCTGCCGAGTTCGTCGGTTATATTTTTTAAGCTTAGGTCTGCTTGCTTTGTTAAGCTTGTTGCATTATTATAAAGATCATTGCTGTTAATAAGCTTCCCGATTGATCCTTCGCCGTTATTTACTTTATAAATTATCTCAGCTAAGTCCTTGGTCATTTTCTTTGTATAATTCATTATGCCTTCGGTCTGATCAATTATAGCTGAAAACCCAACAGGTTCCTGGGATTGAATAAATCCTCCATTCTTTACCTGTTCGGCGGCGCTGCTGCCTATTTTAAGGACTACGACTTTATTCCCAACCAATCCTTCATTTTCAATTGCAGCCTTTGTATCGGTGCGGATGAATCTTTTAATATCAGTCTGAAGATTCATGGACACAACAACTCTGCCGGTAGTATCGTTTACAATTTCTATATTGCTTACACTGCCCACATCAAGTCCGCTAAGCCTTACCGTAGCGCCTGTTCTTAAGCCCTGCACGTCTTTGAAATAAGCCTTTACGGTAAATGTAGAACTGAACAGCGCGTTTTTCTGCCCAATCAAAAATATAGCAATTACCAGAAGGATAGTTCCGATAAAAATGAAAATTCCAAGTCTAACTGCCGGCATATTCTTATTCATTAATTACTCCCGTCTTTAACTTCCCCCGATCGAATCGGGGTAGATTCTGAAATAATATCATTGCTAAAAAAATCCTTTAAGAAGGGATCGTCCTGCGAAGTCAGGCTGTCAAGATTCCCTTCATATCTAATCTTACCGTCTTTTAGAACTACTGCATGGGAGGCGATAATCTTTGCACAAATTAAGTCGTGTGTAACTATAATAGAGGTAGTGTTTAAATCCTTTTGAAGCTCAACTATCAATTGGCTAATCTCCTTTGAAGTAATTGGATCGAGCCCGGTAGTTGGCTCATCGTACAGAATCAGTCTCGGTTCGGTAATTATTGTACGCGCCAGTCCGATTCTTTTTTTCATACCGCCTGAAAGCTCGGCAGGCATCTTATCTATAGCCTCGAGTAAAGAAACTTTTTCCAGTACATTCTTAATTTTAATATCAATTTCTTTTGAAGAGAAATTGAAATTCCTGATCAGCGGGAATGCAAGGTTTTCCCTTACGCTCATTGAGTCGTAAAGCGCAGCGCCCTGGAATAGAAATCCTATGTGCTTTCTAATTTCATTCAGTTTATTTATACTCAAGGTAAGAACGTTCTGGCTCTCAATCAAAATCTCGCCTGCATCAGGTTCCATCAATCTAACAATGCATTTCAGCAGAACGCTCTTGCCTGTACCGCTTCTTCCAAAAACAACGAAATTCTCGCCTTCATTTATTTTAAGCGATATACCGTCAAGGACAACATTGTCGTCAAAGGATTTAGATAAATTTTTAATTACAACTTCAGACATCAGCTTAGCCCCAAAGACTTACCGTAATTTTTCCAAGAACCATATCCATTAGAAGAATTAATAGCGACGCAATAACTACCGAGCTTGTGGAAGCGCGTCCTACGCCAACCGTTCCGTTCTCCGTATAATAGCCTTTATAAGCGCCTACAATGCCAACAATATATCCGAAGAAAAACGTTTTAGCTATTCCCGGAACCAGATCGGTAAAGTCAACCGAATGAACAACTGCATGAACGTACAAAACAAAATTTATGTTCTGTGAAAGGAAAATAGAAATATATCCTCCGACAACTGAAAGGAAAATCACATAGACGGTGAGCATCGGAAGAATGAGCGTACAAGCCAGCACTCTTGTAACTACCAAAAACTTGAATGGGTTAATAGCAGAAACTTCCATCGCATCTATCTGCTCGGTAACGCGCATAGAACCGAGTTCTGCGCCGATGCCGGAACTTACCCTGCCTGCAAATATTAAAGCTGTAATAACCGGTCCAAGCTCCCGTACTACAGACAGTGCAACCATACCGGGAAGAAAGGCTTCTGCGCCAAACTTTGCCATTACAGGCTGGCTCTGCATTGCTAAAACAAGCCCGATTATAAATCCCGTTACGCTTACAATCGGCAGGGTTTTAACACCAAGCTCATCCATGTGCTTTTTTACTTCACCGAATTCATAAGGCGGAAGGAAAACATTTTTGAAAAACTCTAAAGAAAATACTGTTAATCCCGCAATCATATTGAAAAATTCAGCGAGTCGCTTTCCGATGATAGAATTATTTTTTTGAGCTGCCGTGCCGGTTTCCAAGTAAGATTTCTTTATAAAAATATTTTTAATTCATTCTTAACGACGAAAATAATAAAAATTAGAGCGGTATAAAAATTTATCCAAGCGCATCAATATAATGATTAATTAACGGCTTTTGCATTCCCTGGAGCAAAACCGTAATAACATCAAACCGGCATTCGACTTCTTGAATCTCCTTCTCGTACAAATAAATTTCTGCCATCTTTTTTAATTGGCGCCTCTTGTTTTCTGTTATGCCGTACTCAGGCTCACCATAATTTAAGTTGCCGCGTGTCTTTACTTCTACAAAGACTAAAAAACCGTTTTCTGGGTCTTTGGCTACAATATCAATCTCGCCTTTCTTTTCGAATGTATAATTGCGCTCGATAATAGTATAATTTTTTTTAATCAGAAGCTCGACAGCCAGGTCCTCCCCCCTTTTTCCAAGGTCCTTTGATTCTTTGCTCATGCTGTACCCAATTATAATTCGAACATATATTCTTCAGATAGAATCTTCCTCAAGAAAGACTTTCTATGGAGCGGGCATGGTCCAAACGCTTTAACAGCCTCAATATGCTGGCGCGTTGGATAGCCCTTATTCTTTGCCCATAAGTATTCAGGATAGTATTCATTAAGCCGCTTCATAATTCTGTCCCTAGTTACTTTGGCTATTATTGAAGCCGAGGCAATTGCGAAAGATTTTGAGTCGCCCTTAACAATCGGTAGAGCAGGGGTTGAATGATGAAAAGCTTTGTCGCCATCAACAAGAATTATATCCGGCTGAACACCTAATCTTTTTACCGCGGTAAGCATCGACGAGAGAGAAGCTTGCAAAATGTTTATCCGGTCTATTTGCCCGTGCGAAACTGCGGCAACCGAAACGGATAACGCTTTATCCATGATTTCAGGATAGAGTTTCTCTCTTTCCTTTTCGGATAATTTTTTTGAATCGTTTACGCCTTCGATAAATGTATCGCAGTCAAATACAACTGCAGCACTTACTACAGGACCTGCCAGAGGTCCGCGCCCGGCTTCATCAACACCGGCAACTAAAGATATTTTTTCATTTAGAAATGAGTTGTCAAAATTTTTCATCAATGATTTTATTTTCCCAAATAAATTGCCGCCAATCCGAATACCATATTAATTTTCAAAATAAGGCTTATTCTATTTAATCCAACCGGCGAATCATCTTTAAAAAGAATAGTTAAAATATAAATTATAACCGGGTCTACGAAAACCGCTACGATTAAGAGATATTCTATACCGTAAATTTTTAAAATGAAAGGATAAAAATCAACAAAATATTGTCCTTTTACGCCTAAAAAATTGTTTGGATTTGAGTCTATTCCGAACTTCTTTAAGGATAATAACCTTATGCGGTCAATTATTTTAACCGCGTCAATGAGGGTTTTTCATTAATTTTTTCCTGGGAGAAAGTCAGATATGGTTTATTATAAAATAGTTCTGTTTCGGGAGTCAGGAACCCGGCTTGATTGAGCCAATGGCAGTAAGCTGGTATTTCTTTGGAAATGATCTCAAATACCAAAGGTGATGT
>JAJYIL010000053.1 GCA_021790055.1 Bacteroidota bacterium | reverse complement strand
AGTGAAACGGGTACTATCTTTTCAAAAATTGTTGCCATAATTCTTATTCAGTTAATCTCTGTTATTTAAGTTTTATCTTTAAGTATTCTATTTACATGTTTATAAAGAAAAGTTACTTCCTTAATTGTTTCTTCTCTATTTATGGTTTCGATATCAATCATTTGTCATATCAATATTCCACAGCAAAGTCAGTCAGATTTTATAATTCACTATACTTTTCGTCGAGTTTTACATTTTAGAGCAGATAAATATTTCTTAGCAAGAACAAAAAGATGCTCTGCGTATTTCTTATCGCTCATATAATATTTCTCCCTCTATTAAAGATTTTGCTATGATATGATTTGTCGAACCTTCCCGCTCATCAAACTCATCTTTGTCATAAACCAAGATATCTTTCGGAAGTCTAAACTTTGATAGCGCCTCTCTAATTTTTATAATTTCATTTCGTCTGGACTTCTTCCTGCCAAATAATTCTTTTTCGACGATTAATAAGTCTAAATCTGATTCTTTCTTCACAACTCCTCAATTTAAATTATACATCCAAATTTCTAACATACTTCGCATTCTTCTCAATGAATTCGCGGCGCGGTTCAACCGCATCGCCCATCAGTGTCTCGAAAATTTTATCTGCCGCGGCAGAGCTTTCCAATGTAACCTGGAGAACTGTTCTTGTCTCTGGGTTCATGGTTGTTTCCCAGAGCTGCTCGGGATTCATTTCTCCCAGGCCTTTGTACCTGGAAATTACAACGCCTTTAACGTTAACTTCTTCTTCGCCTTCAATCTTCTCTTCTTCAATAGCCTTGCCGTTGGCCTTTAACCTCTTAAGAATTTCATCTCTCTCGTTATCGTCAAAGGCATAAAATTCTTCCTTCCCTTTTTTGATTTTATAAAGCGGCGGCTGCGCGATATAAACCTTGCCTTGGTTAATTAATTCCTGCATGTGCCTGTAAATGAAAGTAAGAAGCAGTGTGCGGATATGGCTCCCGTCTACATCGGCATCCGTCATTAAAATAATTTTTCCGTAACGGGATTTTGCCGCATCGAACTCTGCACCGAGACCGGCGCCTATGGCGGATATCATTGCGCGGATTTCATTGTTCTCAAGTATCTTGTTCATATTGGCTTTTTCAACATTCAGAATCTTTCCTCTAAGAGGAAGGATTGCCTGAAACCGTCTGTCACGTCCCTGCTTTGCCGAGCCGCCTGCAGAATCACCTTCGACAATATAAATCTCGCAGTGTTCCGGGTCTGTGATTGAACAGTCTGCAAGCTTGCCGGGAAGATTCATGCTGTCGAGCGCATTCTTCCTCCGTGCAAGGTCGCGGGCTTTTCTAGCAGCTTCACGAGCTTCCGCCGCCCGCATGCATTTTTCAATTATCTTCTTGCCTACGCCAGGATTTTCTTCAAGATACTCTGCAAGCTTCTCGCCAACCAAAGTTTCAACTGCAGATTTAGTTTCGCTGTTTCCAAGCTTTGTCTTCGTTTGACCTTCAAACTGCGGCTCTGCAACTTTAACAGAAATTACAGCGGTTAAACCTTCTCGGAAATCATCACCGGTTAAATTTATTTTGCTGCCTTCTTTAATCAATCCGTTTTTAGCCGCATAGTTGTTAAGGGTTCTTGTCAGCGCTGTTTTGAAGCCTACCAGGTGCGTTCCGCCTTCATGAGTGTTTATGTTGTTAACGTATGAGAAAATATTTTCGTTGTAAGTATCGCTGTACTGAAATGCTATTTCAATCGGAGTTCCGTCTTTTTCACCTTCGATGTAAACAGTTTTGTGAAGCGGCTCCCTGGTTTCATCAAGATATTTGACAAACTCAACAAGTCCCCCCTTAAAATGAAAGGTTTCTTCCTCGCCGCCGTTTCTTTCATCCTTGATTTTAATGGTGATGTTCTTATTTAAGTAGGCAAGCTCGCGCATTCTTTCTGCAAGGGTATCAAATTTAAATTTGAATGTTTTGAAAATTTCTTTGTCGGGATAAAAAGTTGTTTTAGTACCCGCTTCATTTTTCTTTGTCTTACCTATTTCCTTAACGGGCTTAACGGCAACGCCTCTTTTATATTCCTGGAAGAAAACCTTGCCGTCTCGTTTTACTTCAACTTGAAGCCACTCCGAGAGAGCGTTAACAACCGAAACACCGACGCCGTGCAGTCCGCCGGAAACTTTGTAAGTGTTCTTATCAAACTTTCCGCCGGCATGTAACACCGTCATTACAACTTCAAGTGCGGACTTTTTTTCTTCCGGATGAATGTCTACCGGTATTCCTCTTCCGTTATCCTCAACAGTCACGCTTTCATCTTTGTTGATGGTAATAAGGATGTTGTCTGCATATCCTGCAAGTGCTTCATCGATGCTGTTATCTACAACTTCGTTTACGAGATGGTGTAGCCCGCGCGGTCCTACATCGCCGATGTACATTGCCGGGCGCTTTCTAACCGCTTCGAGTCCCTTTAGGACATTTATATTTTTAGCGCTGTATTCGTTTGTATTTTTCTCGTTTGACATTCAGTTAATCCGTATCTATTTAAAAAACTTTAAGATGCTTTTTAGTTATTCGTACTTAAATTCTATGAAAAGTGAAAAAGATTTTTACTTAGCGCAAAGGGTATAGAGCATAGCATGTAAAACTCTATGCGCTTTGCTGATAATTCTTCCGGTTTGATTCATGTATGCCATCTTATGTAATAATCAGTTATAATCTTACTGTTCTTCAAACAAACCTGATTTTATTTATCCTGACTTCTTTGAAGTATTCGTTTACCTTATCTACAATCAGCTTCTCCCTAAACTTGAGCTCGTTCCGCCATGTCGGGTTTTCAACTTTAAGCGATAGTACTCTCCTTTCAACCTTTATTGCCGATGCGACCTTTTCCAAATCAGGAAAGATTTTGTTGAAATCGGAAACCACATCCGATTCCTTGATAATCTTCCTTAGCCCTTCAAATGCAGGCTCGGAGTTAAATGCATCCGAAAAACTTTTGAAACTGTTAGGCATAAACAATACTGCCGCTATCTAAATATATTAATTTACCGCTATCACTCTTTCTTAAAAAAGAATGATTCGTAAAATCCGTAAGCGTTATAAATGCCTGCCCGACATCTCTAAGATAATCGCTTATCTTCATCGAGCGCTTTGTGTCGAGCTCGCCGAAAACATCGTCAAGCAGAAATAATGGCAGCTTGCCGGTATTGTTTTTTAAATAGAAGAATTCTGCGAAGCGAAGCGCCGTTTGAAATGTTTTATGCTGCCCTTGCGAACCGAACATTTTCAAATTCTTTCCGTTGACTTCAAAGATAAAATCATCTCTGTGTGGACCGACTAAGTTTGTTGCTCTTCTAAGTTCTTCCTCTCTTTTACTCGAGATTAGATCTTTGAAACGGTCTTGAATCTCAGATTCTTCCACCAAGAGAATGTCCGTAAGGACTCCTTTGTAGGATTCCCAATAGCCGTCCAGAAACCAATATTTAATTTCGGGAACTTCAACTTCATCCATAATTTTCTTGTAAGAATCCTTAATAAATTCATTAAAGATTCCGACGAATTTTTTTCTATGCTTGATAATCTCCAAGCCGGTCTGAACCAGCTTTGCGGTCCAAGCATCAATCTCTGCCAATAATTCATTTCTTCTGGTTTCTTTGTACAGGCTTAAAACAGAAGAACGGTGCCGCAGCGTCTTGTTGTAGTCAAGCAGAAAATTCAAGTAAGTTTCACTTGCCTGGGATATAATTGAATCGACGAGCTTGCGTCTGTCGCCTGGCGAGCCCTGCGTAATAGCATGGTCTGCCGGAGTAAGTAAAACGACGGGGAACCTTCCGATAATATCTGCAGAGCGATTTATTTGCTTTCCGTTCTGAAAATAATATTTCCTGTTTTCAATCAGCGAATAATAAACACGCACAGTATCTTTCGTCCGGTCATTGAAAATTCCATTAATTTCAAATTCCTCTTCATTAAATCTAACAACCTCGCTATCTGATTTCGAGCTGCTGCTCTTCGTTGTGCAGAGATAGTAAACCGCCTCTAAAATAGACGTCTTTCCTTGTCCGTTTCCTCCGATAATGTAATTCAACTCTTCGGAAAAGCTTAACTGCGTACTCTTATGACTCCTAAAATTTTTTAAATTGATGGAGGACAATACCATATTAGCTATTCAATCGAACAGGCATTAAGAGCATCATTAACTCCTCGTTCTCTTTTGCTTCGGACAATTCGATAATGCATGCTTTTGTGGGTGAATGCAGCTTGAAAATTATTTCACCGGCTTCTAAATGAGATAAAATATCGTTAACGTAAGATGTATTAAAGCCAATATCCATAGGCTCGCCGGCGTACTCGCAGATAATATTTTCCTTTGCGTTGGAACCGTGGTCGATATCCTCTGCAGAAACTTCAAGATTGTTGCTGCCGATAGAAAACTTGACCTGCTTTGAGCTGGAAGCCGAAAACAAACTCATTCTTTTTATTGTCGGAAGTAAGTTGCCGGTTTTTATTTTCATCAAGTTTTCATTTTCTAAAGGAATTACGCTGTTGTATGCAGGGTATTTTTCGCCAATCAAGCGTGAAATAAATTCCAGGTCGCCGATATGGAAAGAAATGTTTGTTTTGCTTAGATAAATTTTTACGTCGATCTCTCCCAGCAGCTTTGCAAGAACTGAAATAGCTCTTTCGGGAACAACAAACTGTTCTTCAAACCCTGGTTTAATATTTTTATTTACAAGCTTAACCAGTCGGTGTCCGTCAGTGGTTACAAACTTGAGTCCTTCTTCTGAAAATTCAAATAAGGTTCCTGTCATTGCAGGGCGCATATCTTCCTTGCTCATTGCAAATGAAGTTTGATCGATGGCTTTTTTGAAATCTATTCCGCCGAGAATAACTTCTCTATCTCCGGAGACCGAAGGAATTTCCGGAAAATCTTCCGGTGAAGAATAGCTTAAGTTATAAACTCCGTTTCCTGTTTTCATTTTTAATTTTGAACCCGCTTCGGTTTCAAAATGAATTTGAGTCTCATCAAGAGATCGTACAATATCATAAAGCAGACGCGCAGGAATAACCATTTTTATGTTCTCATCTGCCGCTACATTTATGGAGGAGCGCAGCGCAATTTCAAGGTCGGTTGCGCAGACGTTCAGCGCGCCGTCTTTGATTTCGAATAAAAAATTCTCAAGAATCGGCATCGGGGTGCGCGAAGGAACTGCCGGAATTATCTTCGACAATAACTTTTCCAATACCTTGCTGTTAACTTTCCACGTGGTGGCCAAATTTGAAAATTCCATTAAAAAATCTCCGTTTTCAAGTGTTGAAAAATACGAATTTTATGTGCTTAAAACAATGTAAATATTGATTATGAAGGCTGAAAATTGGGCAAGTATTTTCGGTTTATAGGAAATCTCTTCCCGTAGCATCAAATGCTTGTTACGGGTTTGTTGTGCCGGTAGTTTTGTTATCGCTGTTAGAAATGGTAACATAAACGGTGTATGCGCCGTTAATTAAAGTGCTCGTATAATACAACAAAATTTTTGTGTCGGCATTTAGCGTAAAAGAACCTGTTAAGGCTCCTTGAGATGAAGCGCTTGATGCGGTTGTAGGGACAGAAAATGTCGTCGCATAATCATATGTTCCCTGACGAATCTTTTCAACTTTTGATGTTTGACCGGCGGGTACAGTGATTAATTGTCCGCGAAAATTTATGTACAATGCGCCTTGTGTTTGATTGTTAAACGAAATGCTGTTTTGAATAGACGATGAGCAACTGGCTAAACTAAGGGCAAAGATACAAGCAATTGCTGCATTAATTAACCATTTTTTCATAAATCCAACTCTCAATAATTTCATTTCAATTTGTTCGTTTAACATCATCAAAAAATTAGTGCAAAAGAATTTAATAGTCAACCATCCCCCTTAGGTAAAGAGAACCGAGATTATTTTTTAGTTGAAGACTTACTTTGAAATTTTTACTGAATATTTTTTGTAGTCAACCATTAACTTGCAATCATCAAGAAGAAGGCTGCCGAGTAAGGGAATTTGAGATTCTGTCTTTCCAATGGCTACTTCTCTAATGCTATCGAACCATTTAATTCTCTCTTTGAGCAGCTTCAAAAAAATATAATGAAATATATACATTAGGATTAATTGAATCAACAGTAATACTTAACCGAATAGAATGTTAACGTCTTCCCTGGTCAAGCTTTTTAGAATACCGGTTTCGCTGGTAATAATATTTTCAACCAATTCTTTTTTCTTATCTTGAAGCTGAAGTATTTTTTCTTCAACGCTGTCTTTAGTAATGAACTTGTAGACAAAAATATTTTTGTCCTGACCGATGCGGTGAGTTCTATCAGTCGCCTGGGCTTCAACTGCCGGGTTCCACCACGGGTCGTAATGGAAAACATAATCCGCGGCGGTAAGGTTTAACCCGAAGCCGCCCGCTTTAAGACTTATTAAAAATACTTTTACGCTTTCATTCTCCTGGAAATTTTTAACACAACCCTCTCTATCAATGGTGCTTCCGGTTAGGTATTCATAGGAGATATTTTGGTTATCCAAATATTCTTTGATGATATCCAGCATCTTAACAAACTGCGAGAAGACAAGTACTTTATGATTTTCTTCCAGAACATTTTCAAGTTGTTCCTTAAACTCTTCAAATTTACCGGACTTATTTTTGTAGCCTTCTTTAACAAGCGCGGGGTGGTTGCAAATTTGCCGCAAGCGCAGCAGTCCTTCAATCACTTTAAAGCCCGATCTTTTTATTCCCTTCGCTTCGATTTCTTTTATAATTTCATCCCGGATGGAATCCTTCCAGATGTTATAAATTTTTTGCTGCTGCTGCTCCATCTCGCAGTAATGAATCATCTCTGTTTTTTCAGGAAGCTCTCTTGCAACGATTTCCTTCTTTCTCCTTAAGATGAAGGGATAGACCGTTCTTTTCAAATATTCCGAAGCGGAGCTGTCATGTTCTTTTTGAATTGGCTTAACGAAAGCATCTTCAAATTTTTTCATCGAGCCGAGCATGCCTGGATTTAAAAAAGACATCTGCGACCAGAGTTCAAGCAAATTATTTTCAACCGGCGTTCCGGTTAAGCATAAGCGATGTTGTGCCTTTAAAGTTTTTATTAATCTTGTAGTCTTGGCAATTGGATTTTTTATTTTCTGTGATTCATCCAGGATTAAGTAGTTGAATTTTCTTTCTGCAAATTTTTCAATGTCTCTAAGAAGAGTTTGATAGCTTGTAATGACGACATCATAATTTTCAAAATGAAGCGTATCATCTTTAATGCGATTAATGCCGGTATGGTTTAAAAATCTTAGAGAAGGAGAAAATCTTTCTGCTTCGTTTATCCAGTTGAACACAACTGAAGTTGGTGCAACAACAAGGTCGGGAAATTCTTTTCCGGTTTCTTTTTCTTTTAAAAGAAAAGCGAGGACCTGAATGGTTTTCCCGAGTCCCATATCGTCTGCAAGTATTCCGCCGAAGTGATATTCTTTTAAGAAATAAAGCCAATCAAAGCCTGACTTCTGATAAGGTCGCAAAACATTTTGGAATAGTTCCGGAATGTTCTGTGCGCGGATATTTTCAAATGAGTTCAGCCGCTCAACATGCTCTTTATAAGAATCATCTGTCTCGGCTTCAGCTTCCTTTATAAGAAGATCAATTGCATTTGCCTGAAGCTTCGAAAACCTCAAGTACGCCTGCCCGGCTTCATCTTGATTCTTAATTACCTCGCCGAAAGAGAATGCCCGTTTAAATTTATTTAGCCATTGCTGCGGAAGAACGCCGACAGAGCCGTCTTTAAGCTGGACGTATTCTCTCTTATGTTTTATTGCGTCAAGCAGAGCATTAAAGGAAATTGAAGTGCCGTTAAAGTTGATGTCTGCTTTTACATCGAACCAATCGATACCGGATGCAACCGAAAAAGAAAACGAAGGACTGGAAGTATTAACTTTGAATTTACTAAGATTAGCCTCGCCGAATATTTCGAATCCCATTTCTTTTAATGAAAGCAATGCTTCAAACAAAAAATTAATCGGATTACCGCGTGGTGTAAAGATGCCGTTTTCAATTTCTTTTACATGAAATTGTTTCAGCTCCGCATAAGCAGTTTCTTCGGCGTTTTTATCCCGCACAATTCTGAAAAGCTTTTTCTCTTTAAAGAATGAAGTTGCGGACTCTTTCTCATCGTAGCTTAGTTCGTGTTCGTTGTATGCGAACTTCAAGGTTATTTTCAGATCGGAATCTACTTCATCAAGATAGATGCGCTTTACCGGCGTAGAAGTTATTTCCTCAACAGAATACTTATCGGAATCAACCGGAAGATTTTTTGAAAGCTGCGGAAGTAAATTTTGCTCAAAATATTCCAGGTAAACTTTTGGTACCGTAATTTTGTTAGAATTATGATAGAAGTTGTAAAACTGGCTGTAGTTCAGGTTCGAAATTTTAAAGATTTTGTCTTCAACCAAAACCCAAAGAGGATTATCTAAAATAGGGAGAATCGTTGTTCCTGGTTTTAGCTTCTCATTTCCAAATTCCAATCGAAGAGAAAGACAGATATTTTCACCATCGTCATTAAACAATAACCTGGCGATGCCGTCTTCCTTTTGAATATAAATTCTTTTACCAAGCTCCAGGTATCCTTCGGAAAGATAAACTTCCTTTTCCGCAAGGAAGAATAAAATTTCATTGAAGAGATTAGAATCGTTTATATGTTCTTTTGAAGACGCACCGTATTCATCTGAAGAAATAAGTTCAACGGAATATTCGCCGTAGTATTTGGAGATTCGGTCGATGATTAATTTTTCCTGTAAGGATAAATTCGACAGGTTGTTAAAGCTGGTGCTGTGAAGAATTTCGGAGGCGAAGACATTTCCGTCTTTTTTCAGACGCTGCCTAATTACATGCAAGGTAGTTTTATATCCTTTCGGCTCAATCGCATATGCAATACCGTATTTAACCTGAGAGCCTTTCTTATCGCCCTGGTTTATTAAGCTTGTTATCTTTCCTTTGAACTCCTCAAACTTTGCTGCTTCTTTTTTCTTCTCTACTTCCTCGAGCCACTCTTTCCGGCTTTTAATAATCAAATCATTTTTACTACTGTTGCCGTTTAGCCCGTTATTTACGGAATTACCTGAGTAGCTTTCATCAATCGGGGAAAAGAAGTTTCTTTCATTGAGCTTGTAAAGAACAGCCACAATATGTTTGCAAACATCTCTTTCGCTGTAGGGGCAGGTGCATAAGGTTTGAACCGGGTATTTGTTGTCGTCAAATTCAATTTCAACATTGTACTGGGATGAACCTTCTACAGTAGCTACAACCATATTTGCCGAAGATTTTAGTCCGGTAACGGCTCCTTTTAAGAAATAAAGATAACCGCGTTTCCTGATTACGTCTTCAACCAGGTCGTCTAAAATTGCTCTTAATACTTTCATAGAATCAGAATCAATTTACCAATTTATGCGAAACCAAGCATGTAAAATAGCTAAAGAAGAAATTAATATAAAGGAATGAGCAGCCTGTTGAAGATATTTATTCAACATGAAATTGAGAAGATGTTGTAAATCTCATGGATTAGACAAATAAGATACAAATATGTCGTCCGGAAGATTTGATTGAAGGAATTATGGAGTACCGGAATATTGGAATAGATTAGTTTACTCCATCATTTCACCGCCCTACTACGCCGTTCAATTTACCTAAATGGAATGAATCACTAATTTGCCTGTTCTTGAGGAACAATTTCAAGGCTTTGGATTTCTGTACCTCTCAAAATTTTTAAATCTGCTTTAACTCCTACCTGGGTTTCGGTCAGCATTTTATGAAGGTCATCTATGCCTGAAACAGGCTTGCCGTTAAATTCAATTATTCTATCTCCCTCTTGAATTCTTGCATTGAATGCCGGGCTTTCTCTTTCAATTGAAATAACCATGATGCTTTTATCAACCGGAAGATTAAAAAAACGGACTATCCTTCTGTGGATTTGTACATCCTGCCCGGCAATGCCGATGAAGCTTCTTTTAATTTTTCCGTCTTTAATTAATTTTGCTGCGATAAACTTAGCCGTATTGATTGCGGTTGCAAAACAAATATTTTGCGCAGGTAAAATTGCGGCTGTGTTTACTCCTATAACCTCACCTTTCGAATTAACAAGCGGTCCACCGGAGTTGCCAGGATTAAGCGCCGCATCGGTTTGGATTACGTTGTCTATAAGTCTGCCGGTTGTTGCCCTTAACGACCTGCCGAGTGCGCTTACCACTCCGGCAGTAACCGTCGTTTGGAAACCGTACGGATTACCAATAGCAATTACGAGTTGACCTGTTTTGATTTTCTCAGAGTCTCCAAATTTTACTGGAGTAATTCCGGGGGAATCAATTCTGATAACCGCAAGATCCGTATCGGGATCATCGCCGATTAAGTCCGCATTAAATCTTCTTCCGTCGGATAAAATAACTTCAATCTTTTGGGAATGATGAACGACATGGCTGTTAGTCAAAATAAATCCATCTGGTGTAAAGATAAATCCCGAACCGCTTCCGCCGCGGGAAGGCTGATCATTTTTCCTTGAGATGAATACATTTATATTTACAACTGCCGGACTTACTTTGTCCGCCGCAGTAGAGACGGCTAACGAATATGCATCGAGAATGTTGTCATCAAAATTTTCATTATTTAGAAAATCTGGTTTTGTCATGACATCACTCTCATCCAATAAAAAATCTACTTTGTTCATGTTAACCTCATATTTGATTAGTATTAACTGCTTCAAATTTTATTATATTGATTGTGAGAAGCTTGATAATAATTTTTTACATTAAGATTAAACAATTAAAAAATTTTCTCTTATGGAATCAATTAAAGAATTAGCTGAAAAAGCAACTATGCTGCAGCCAGTGGAAAGGATCCGCCTGGTAGAAGCAATATTATACAGCCTCGACAAACCTGATGAAGAAATAGAAAATAGCTGGGTTGCCGAGTCAGAAGCCCGGTATCAAGCCTATAAAAGAGGAAGCATAAAAACCGTTGACTGGGAAGATATAAAGAAAAGATACGAACATTGAAAATACGGTTTTTATCTCCTGCTAATGAGCATTGAATATTGATTATTGAACATTGAAAATTTTCAATGCCCAA